>DATGXN010000301.1:0-23077 GCA_035298945.1 Chitinophagaceae bacterium
CTGTATTTTTTTAATTTTTCATCTACAACAATTGGGATTTGCTTTACGATCTTCTGTTGCTGATGGTCTATCACAGATATCACATCGTTAGTAGCGTTACTGACATAAACATATTTCTTTCCAACGGCGATGGAATTGGGACTAGCCCCTCCAACTACTTCAGCATCTTCGATGATCTCGCCCACCTGGTACCCGGTTTTATACTTCCTGACAACTTTCAATGATTGCAGATCGATGGCGAAAACGCACATCGCATCTTCGTGGAGTGGGGAACCAACTCCCGGAACCTTTCTGCCTTCCACCTCGGTACCTTCTATGGCTTCCTTGGAACCATTTGCATATGGATGCCAGGGTATCAGCAGAGAATCGTAATTCTCTTTGGTAGCACCCGTGATCAGGGGATATTCATACATCCCCACGTTGGCAACAAAAATCGTTTTCTTATCCTTACTGATTGCAATTCCAAAAGGCTGCCGTCCTGTTTTTACAGATGCTGTCAGCGCCCGGGTCTTTGTGTCCATTACCACCATCCTGAAATTTCCCCGGTCCAGCACCAACAGTCTTCCATCTTCCAATAACAAAAGATCCGCAGTGAAACTATCATCATAATAATCGTTACCGATCTTTCCGTTCAGCGAAATCGAATCCAGCCTTGTCATGGTCTGAATATCATATACTATCACAGCCCCATTGTCTCCCCCACTCAGGTAAACTGTCCGGTTATCTTTGGCAATGGCCACACCCAGGAAAGATCCATTGCTTAAAGGAGAGGGAATTTTATTGTCGTAAGAAGGCACACGTACCACAGAAAGACTGTTTGCATCGATCACGGAGAACACGCCGTTATGGAGAGTGACGATCTTTGAACCATCCGGAGACATAGCCATCCCAAATGGATCATGGGTGATCCTTACCAGCTTCCCCGCTGGTTTGACCAGACGACCACTTGGCAAAACTGCGGAACCATCGGCCCGAATCTCTGTGTACAAATTCTTGCCTGGCACCTCCATGATATTGACCTGCTTTTGGGCATGGAGGAATAATGGGGTGATTAAAATAATGAACGGAATAAACGCTTTCATAACTTAAAATAAAGCATCCAGATCAAATATCTGGCTCCCAGCCTTTTACTTCTTGGTCGGAATCAGGCTCTTTGTGAGGGAACCGGTGAATGATCAACTTTTGAGATCACTTCCCCAGATTTCAGATATGGGCCTCCCATGTTAATTTTCAAATTGACCCTTGAAAAGCCACCCAGATAACGTAATTTTAATATAAACTTAATAATTAGTTAACATTGGCGTTAATAAAAAACCACCCCAGGAATTAGGTGGACAATACTATTCGTTGCCCCGCGTACTTCAAATATCAGTTCTGATTTGCATGGCAGTTTTCACCAGCAATGCAGTTCTGGCCCAAAAAAAGGTCAGTCAAGTTTCTATTGACTGTTTTGGCGAAGTACTGAAATATGATTTTGCAGCACCAGTGGTAGTAGATACAATTCACCCGGATGACGAAGCAGCCATTAAAGCCTATTGCCATAAACTGGCTCAACAACCTTTTACAGATCTCATCGCCAATCTGAAACAATTCAGTGAGAAAAACCGTCTGGACGATTGGTTATACTATCAACTTATCCGGAGAGTCGCTGACCAGCTGGCTCCTAAAGCAGAAGATTATACCCGGTACACATTATACAAATGGCACTTATTATCACTATCAGGCTTTGATGCCATCCTGACCTACTCAAATGGGAAGATCCTTTTCTATGCATTATCAAACGAGAACATATATAATATACCCATCAGGAAAGAAGATGGTAAAACATACGTCTGCCTGAATTATCACGATTATGGCAGTATAGACTTTACCACTAACCATTTCCGGAAAATTGACCTGGCTGTTCCGGGTGCAATAAATGCATTTTCCTACCGGGTCAATTCAATTCCCGAGCTCAGAAAAACCTACAGTGAGAAAGACCTGAATTTCGTTTACAATAATTCCGAATACCATTTCAGGATCAAACTCAACCCCACCATCGCGACTTATTTTAAAAATTATCCATCCACAGACTATGAGAAGCATTTTAATATCCCTTTAAGCAGGGAGACCTATAACTCACTGATCCCATCGCTTAAGAAATATCTCAAGGGACTTCATACTAAAGATGGTATAGATTTCCTGATGCATTTCACACGTTACTCATTCCTGTTCAAGCCCGATACAGAAACCTATGGCATGGAGAAGATCTACAGTCCTGAGATGACACTGCTGAGCGAATCCAGTGACTGTGAAGACAGGGTCTCACTGTTCTATTACCTGGTCAAAGAAATATATGACCTGCCTATGATCGTTGTGGTATATCCCAAACATGTAAGTATAGCAGTCCATTTTGATAAATCCGTAGGAAAGACCATTGAATATAATGGCCGAAGGTTTACCATATGTGAACCCACTCCCCAAGAGAACGACCTGAAAATAGGAGAGTCTATCCCATCACTTGCCAACACGCCCTACCAGATCGCCTTTGCGTACGAACCGATAGCTAAGGCACATAAATGATCATTTTGGAGCCACGGCTTTGCTCTCCAGCTCGCTTAGCCGCGCATCAAGTGCAGGCGTTATTTCGTAATAATAAAACGCTCCATCTTTAATATAGTAGAGGTAAGGGCAACCTGTCCCGAGCCTGGAAAAATATATCGTTCTGTATGCATCTCCGCCAAGAGGAAAAATGATCTTGCCTTCGGACAAACATTTCTTTAGTTCGATGAGCTTGGTATAACCGCCCAGAAATATACTGTTCAGCTCATTCACAATAACTGAGTCGCCCGAATGGGCAACTTTATAAAACCTCGAGTACCTCGTGGAATCAGTAAATGGCTTTTTATAATACACAATATCAAAACTGTCTGGCCTGGCAGGCAATACTGAAGGAATACTTTTTTCAGTAATCAGGGAAACCAAACTATCGGGAGCCTTCATCTTGCCCTCTTTCCTGGCATTGCCGATGCAGGATGAAATGGTTATTGTAATGATCAGAACGGTAAGAAATTTCAACATGGCTTGAAATATAAAAAAGACAGCCGCACTAAGGCGGCTGTCAATAATAATATAAATCTCTGATTAATATGCATTGGTCTGGGGAGTGAAACTAGCCCAACCGGTAAGCCAGTTGGTGGTTCCGAAAGCGCCCCTGTAGGTGACAGTATTAAAGAATACATCCATCCCACTGAAATTGGAACCAGTCAGCGCAGGTGATCCGGCTTTAGGCATATAATTGGGAGCATCCCAGTTAAAAGGAGCTTCAAGCATGATGTCATTAGGATTGGTGTATGTGGTTGAACCAGCTGTTTCCACTTTTGTTTTCACATCAGCAGCTGTGATCACACCAGCAGCCGCAGCATCCACTTTATATGGATCAACCAGCGCATGGACCAGGTTGTTCCTGAATACTGAAGTATCCGTTTTGAAAGCACTGGCAGTTGCTGCACTTTCCATAGAAAATCCACCTTTGGGCCAGCCCATCATGATGGAATTCCTCACTTCAAACCTCGTTGATCTCCTCCACCTGTTACCAAAGTTAAGATTGGCTTGTGTTGCAGGATCTCCGTTAGGGCCGATCCATGTAATGTTTGACAGTGTAGGACGGGTATAAGGAAGTGCCAGGGTGCCTGATCCGTCGTTATCAGACTCTACGCCGTTACCAGCATCTGTATCAGCGATCTCAGGTCTCCTCTGTACTACGGCAAACTGGATCTTACCGGTATATCCAAAGTCGAAGTCCAGGTCATCATCTGAAGATGCATAGGCTACCAGGTTTTTAGCATTCACTGTGCCACCGAACCACTCATAGGCATCATCATTACCATATGAAACCTGGATATATTCGAGTGTAGTTCCTGAACCAACACCGCCCATGGTAAGGCCATTGATCTCTGAACCTGGCTCTGCAGCAATACCTGCAAATTCGATCCTTACATACTTCAAAGTACCGGAGTTGTCGTTAACAACAGTACCACCATATCTGCGGTCTACTCCTCCTTCGATCAATGGAGCAGGAGAAAGTGGCCTGTTAGTGGGCGCATTGCCAAGCAGGATAATTCCACCCCAGTCACCCCTGGCCCTTTGGCCTGCAGGTTTGCCTGAAGTAAAAACGATCGGGTTGGTTGGGGTACCCTGAGCATCAATTTTTGCGCCCCTTTCAATGATCAAAGCACCTTTCTGGGATACATCACTTTTGATAATAGTACCTGCAGGAATAGTCAGTGTGGTTCCTGTGGTGAAATACACATAACCTTTCAGTGTGTAGGTTCCAGGGGTTAGCGTAATATTTCTTTCATATGAACCTACCAGGATTTTGGTCTGGTTTGGATCATCTGGTGTAGTTGGAGTGCCGGAGCTTGAACTATCATCAATATTCACATCGATACATGAGGCAAAAAAACTCAGCATCATCAGTACCGGGAAAATCTTCTTTAAAGTTGTCATACGATTGTTTCTAGATATTTATTATTTCTGTTATTATTTCAGGTCGAAATTGTAAGTGAATCCTACAGTGATCGTTGTTCCTGGCTTGTAAGCATAGTTGATCCTGTCGCCACCGTTGTAATCAAATCCGGCTTTGGCTGAAGGGTTATCATAAAATGCATACTTGTTATTCAGCAGATCGGAAACAGTCAGTTTCAGCTCAGCTTTATTTTCCCATAACTTCTTTGATACCATCAGATCCACCAGGTTCCTGGGCTTCTCATAAATATCATAGAAACCAGCTCCTGTGGGATCGCCCACCAGTGCAAGTCTTGGACCTATCCTGTTGTAAAGGGCCGACATATTCCATGATTTATTGCCGTACTGGAAACCGGCATTGATCAGGTAAGGAGACTGGCCGAACAAGGGCCTGTCTTGCTGGGTTTTAACATTGTTATTACTCTCAGTCACCAGTGTGACTTTTGAATCCAGAAGTGTGGCATTACCAATGAAAACCAATTTGCTCAGCTTTTCACTGATGAAGTCAAGCCCTTTCCTGATTTCAAATTCAGCACCATATAATGTAGCTTCTTCGGCATTTGAATAATTGAACAACCAGCGGTCGCCGTTGCTACCGGGGTCCATCCTGATCTCAATAGGCTTATCGAATTTTTTCGCGATAAGTCCGATAGAAATGACCTCTCCTGATTTAGGATAATATTCATATCTCAGGTCAGCATTGATGATCGAAGTTCTTTGCAGTGTAGGTTCACCTGAAATACCCCAGATCTGCTCGTAATCAAAAAACTGGAATGGTGCGATCTCGCGGAACTCAGGCCTTGATACAGTTTTGGAAGCAGCCACCCTGATCTGGTTCTTTGTATTCAAGGCATAGGTCATATTAACTGAGGGAAGGAAATCCCATTTCTCAGTATTGATGGTGATCTGCTTAAGTGAAAGGTCAGTAGACTCAAGGAACTGTTCGAAATATTCTGCACGCAAACCCCAGATCACCCTGAACTTCCCGAATTTATTGTCGAACATGGCATAAGCATTGTCCAGTACTGACACTCCAAAATATTTATCCGTATTCTGAGTCTGCTCGTCAAGGAATAAACCGTTGCTGTTGATATTGCTTTTCAGGAAGGCCTGGTCGTATGGAATTGCAAGATCAGTGGCTGGTGATGCCGGCTCATACCTGAATATCCTGGCATTGAAATCACGGAAACGTACAAGGGTACCTCCGCCAAATTTGAGTGTCTGCTTTTCGCCTTTCAATGCGAATGGTACGATCAATGCGCCGTTTGCACCTGCATTATAATCTTTCAGTGTTGAGTAGAAACGGCGGGTATCATCATCGTCCAGTTCAAAATCACCATTTGGTGTGCTGAAACTTCTTACGTACTGGGCAGTTCTGAAATCCGGTTGTGTTTTGTAGTTATGAGAAAAGTTCCCGTTCCATTTTAACCTGACACCTGATTTTGTAAGGGAATGCTCACCTTCAAGTTGACCTGAATATAATGCCCGCTGATTCAGGAATGAAGACCGGAGTGAAACTTCCTGTAAACGGCCGGTGTTATTCAGTAACCTGTTGTAATAGTTGTCTTCGTATAATTGGTTGAACAGGTTTTTGAAGGAAATTTTATTCTTCCCTTTTACATAAGTAAAGTTTGCGATCACGCCCAGGTTTGATGAAAACCTGTTTTGAACTTCGGTGCCTTCAAAAATAGGCGTTCTGACCTGCTCATATCTGCCACGCTCCACTTCATCATATATAGTTTCTGCATGCCTGTAGTAGAGTCCAACAATGGTTCCAAATGTTCCGCCATTTTTGAATTGCTTTTTACCAGCATAGGAGACATTCAGTGTGGTGATCGGCAAAGCTTTTTTCTGAACCTCAGAGTAAACATCATCTTTGAAAGTCCTGGTGGTCTCAATCTTTTGCTCATCCGTCTGGCTGCGATAATCAGAAACACCAGGGAGACCATCAGGAAGGCTCCTGCTTCCATCGTCAAAACCAAGCCAATCCAGTGAGTTACGTTTGTTTGATGTAAAGTCTTTGAAAGTTGATTGCGTATTATATCCCAAAGAGAATCCTACTGACAGCTGGCTTTTTGAGGGTATATCTTTAGTATTCACCTGAACAAGACCACCAGCAAATTCACCGGGTAGATCGGGTGTAGCTGTTTTATTGATAATAATATTATCGATCATGGTGGCCGGGATCATGTCGAATGAGAATGCTTTTTTATCAGGCTCTGAACTGGGCATGGGAGAATCGTTGAGGAGCGCCTGGTTATACCTGTCGCTCAAACCCCGTACGATCACATATTTATTATCCTGGATAGAAGCACCAGAAACACGTTTAAGAACTTCACCGGTATTTTTATCAGGTGTTTGCCTGATGAAATCTGCGGCCATTACGCTGGATAAAGCACTGTTATTCCTTTGAAAACTCAGCATGGCCATGGTGCTTTCCTGTTTTCTGGATGTTGCCCTTACCACTACACCCTCCAGTTCCTTCACAACTTGCTCAAGTACTATATTGATATTATTGTCGATATCCTTCCCTACTTCAATATCCGTGATCATCTTGGGAGAATATGAGATCGCAGAAACTTCGAGCTGGAATTTTTTCCCAGGTTCAAGACTCACTGAAAATCGGCCTTCAACATCAGTAACCAGTGTGCGGTTGATCGGCTTAACAACAACTGAGGCACCTGAAATGGGCTCGTTTTTGGAATTGGTAACCTTACCGTTAAGAGTTATGTTCTGGGCTTTAAGCAACACCGGGAGTATCAAGGCCAGTGTAAAGAGTAGTCTACGCAAATGCATTATTTCAATTTGTAACGCAAAATTGAAGTGATGACATTACCGGCCTGTTACCCGAATATTATCAGCCTGTTAACCCAATGTTAAGGGAATGTTACCTGACGGCTAGAATCTGAACTGCGTACGCAGTGTGAAGATATTATCTGACCTATCGGAAGTATAGCCGGCCAGGGAAGTGGTTTCATTTTTCACCCACTCATAATAGAAAAGAACTTTGAGGTTCTCATTAAAATGATATAGATAGCCTGTACCGATGGTCCCAAATTTAATATCTGCTTCGCCGAAATTTGATTGACTATTCCCGATTTCTGCGCCTTTCACTTTGGTATTGGGATCGTACCAGTCATATTTCAACATGAACTGGTGTTTGGTGTTGACGATGTTCTGAAGGAAATACAGAAAACCACCATGAAATGGCCTTACATAAAATGGTGCATATTTACCATCGGGCTGAATGATGATCTGGGACGGCGTTTCACTGGCTTGCCTTGTGCCGGTTTGTGTTCCCTGCCAGTATTCTGTCCTTAATTCCGTAAAACCCCAGCCTGTCTTATATCTCAGCTGAGCATTGGCTCCATAGTACTGTCTTGGAAGCTTACCTCCTGCTGTGCTGGTTATAGAATCTGCCACAAAGGATTTTATTCCTCCTTTTTCCTGGATGCGGTAACTGTAATTTGCATTCTGTATCAATCCGCCTTCCAGTAATGAAACTCCTCCGCCAAGTGTCAGATTTTTTGCAAGACTTTGCGGTTTGATCACGATCTGTCCAATGAAATCTTTATAGCTGTCAAACTCACTGGGGGCAGTAAGACCCTGACCGTTGAAAATACCTGCGTCTATCCTGAAAAATTTTCCGCCTCCGGTTTTCTTCCTGTCTTCATATGTAACCATGAACCCCATATCGCGTTCCGTTTTCATCAGGGTCTGCGACATACGGCCCCGCTCCGGGGTTTCCCGGTCACCTGAAGAAAGATTCACTTCAAAACCAAATGGACGGGCAAACATACCTGTTGTAAATGCCAGTTTTTCCCATTTATTTTCCCAGTACCGGCCCCAGAAATCGCGAATGAATACACCACGTTCAGTACCATCGAACTGGAACACGAACTGCAATTGGTTTCTATTGGCTTGATCAGTTTTGGCATAATCAAACCTGATACGGCCCCGCCTCAACATAAACCGGTTATCACTATTTGGAGAAAAACTTCCACCGCTGTAAGTAGTTGCAGCTCCTTTTTCAGAAGCCACCTGGAACTGGGGTTGCATATACCCCGAAATTCTAATATGATTGTAACGATCTATGGTTTTGTAAGTAGTCTTCCCGATTTCTTTTGTGGTATCAATCATGTCCATAAGAAATTGGGCAGAAACTATATTATATATTAGCATTAAGCCACATATTAAAACTACCCTGCTGAAAACTGATTTCATGTTCCAATCCCTATTTGACCGCAATGTTAAGAAATCATTAACTGTGCCCCTCTAAAATATTCAGCCTTGATACAAGTCTATTTTTGCCGGAAATTCCAGAGATGGCTTTTAATACCTTCCTTAAAATATTCCTGCCGAAAGACCGAATATTCTATTCTCTATTCGAAGATTCGAGTGAGCGCGTTCTTCTGATGTCCAAAACACTGAAACAGCTTGTTAATGAACTGGACACTGCCAAGAGAAAAACCATCATGTTGCAGATCGAGGACCTGGAACACCTGAATGATGAGGCCACCCATAAGATCTTCACGGAATTAAGCCGCAACTTCATCACACCGTTTGACCGTGAGGATATACATTACCTGGCAACTGCCCTTGATGATGTTGCTGATCATATTTATGCAGCAGCGAAAAAGATCATGTTCTACCATATTCACCAGGATGATAATGGACTAACCAGGTTTGCAGAGCTGATTGAACAGAGTGCAGAACAGGTTTGCCTGGCGGTAAAGGAGTTGAGGAATATGAAGAACCTGCGCCAGATCACGGAAGCCATTGTAAAAATCAATAGCATTGAAAACCAGGCCGACGATCTTTTCGATCATAATATTGAAAGACTGTTTGCTGAAGTGCAGGATGCAAAAGAAGTGATCAAGATGAGGGAGATCTACCAGGTAATGGAAGATGCTACAGATAAATGCGAAGATGCGGGCAATGTGATCGAGTCTATCATCATTAAATACGCGTAAACGTGACGCTCTTAGTAGTTATCATTATCCTGGCTCTGATTTTCGATTACATCAACGGTTTTCACGACGCAGCCAATTCCATTGCAACCATAGTGTCTACCAAAGTGTTGACGCCGTTCCAGGCCGTGCTTTGGGCTGCTTTTTTTAATGTAGTCGCTTTCTTTATTTTCAAGGACCATAATGTGGCCAACACGATCGCCAAAACAGTGCATTCGGATGCGATCACGCTGCCGGTTATTCTGTCTGGCCTGATTGCAGCCATTATATGGAATCTCCTTACCTGGTGGTTCGGAATCCCCTCCTCTTCATCCCATACACTGATCGGAGGCTTTGCTGGTGCAGCAATTGCCCACGCCGGTATCCATAGTATAGAAATGGACAAGATCACCAAAACACTGGCATTCATTTTCATTGCGCCCCTGATGGGTATGGTGATCGCTGCATTCATTTCTATAGTAACTATTATCCATAATATCTGGGTTAAACTTTCCATCATCGCCGTTACGGTTTTCTTATCCATTGAATTCATTCCGTTCAACGAGGTAATTAAATGGGGACTGGTGGTAACAGCTGCGATATTCTGTATCGCTTACCTGATCAACCATTTCCAAAATCCCCCCAGCGCTTATAAGACGGGTAAAATGTATAAAAGACTGCAGCTGTTATCTTCCGCTGCATTCAGCATAGGGCATGGTGGGAATGATGCACAGAAAGTAATGGGTATCATAGCTGCGGCTCTTGTCGCAGGCGGACAGATCCCAGACCTTAAGGCTATGCCGGTATGGGTTCCCATTGCCTGTTATGCAGCCATTGGGCTTGGCACACTGAGTGGTGGCTGGCGCATTGTGAAAACAATGGGTACCAGGATCACGAAAGTGACACCGTTGGAAGGTGTAAGTGCAGAAACAGCCGGTGCCATCACCCTGTTCATGACAGAAAAGCTTGGTATCCCGGTCAGTACAACGCATACCATTACCGGTTCCATCATTGGTGTGGGTGCTACCAAAAGGCTGTCCGCAGTTCGTTGGGGCGTGACCGTTAACCTGTTATGGGCCTGGATACTCACGATTCCCGTCAGTGCCATCATGGCTGCCATTATCTACTATATTTCCAATCTATTTTTCTAGATCCGGCGAACCCGATTAACGGGACATAATTTAGCGGGGATAGACGGGGGTTTTGACTAATTTTACCGCCGTTGTAAATTCCGTTAACATGAAAGGAATCATTCTGGCCGGAGGATCCGGTACCCGACTTTATCCAATTACATATGCGATCAGCAAACAGATCATGCCTGTCTACGACAAGCCAATGATCTATTATCCCCTGTCCACACTGATGCTGGCTGGCATCAGGGAGATACTGATCATCTCTACTCCGCACGATCTTCCTAATTTCAAAAAACTCTTTGGCAACGGTTCCCAATACGGCTTAAGTTTTTCTTATGCCGAACAGCCCCTGCCGAACGGGCTGGCACAGGCCTTTGTGATTGGCGAGGAGTTTATTGGTGACGACAGTGTTGCTCTTGTACTGGGTGACAATATCTTCTACGGATACGGACTTGGAGAGCAGTTGGCACAACATGCGAATCCTGAAGGTGGAATAGTATATGCTTACCATGTCAGCGATCCCGAAAGATATGGTGTGGTGGAATTTGATCAGCATAATAAAGTGATCAGTATCGAAGAAAAGCCTGCAAAGCCCAAAAGCAATTATGCGGTGCCCGGGTTGTATTTTTACGATAATGAGGTGATAGACATTGCGAAGAACCTGAAACCATCTCCCAGGGGAGAATATGAGATCACAGATGTGAACAGGATCTACCTTGAAAGAGGGAAACTGAATGTTTGTATCATGGACAGGGGCACAGCCTGGCTGGATACCGGAACCTTTGATTCACTTATGCAGGCTTCGCAGTTTGTACAGGTGATCGAGCTGAGGCAGGGTATAAAAATCGCCTGCATCGAAGAGATCGCTTACAGAAAAGGATTTATTAATAAAGAGCAACTGATAAAGATCGCCGAGCCGTTGATGAAAAGCGGATATGGCGAATACCTGATGAATTTAGTATCATAAAACACCAGCAGGACATCATGAATAAAATTCTTGTTACCGGAGGTTGTGGTTATATAGGTTCTCACACCATTGTTGACCTCATTCAAAATGGATTCGAAGTTATTTCGGTCGATAATAACTCACGCTCCAGCCTGAGGATACTGGAGGGGGTAGAAAAAATTACTGGCAAAAAAGTAAAGAATTACAAAGTTGACCTTTGCAATTTCGACGACACACATGCCATTTTCGCCGAGAATGATGATATCACCGGGGTTATACATTTTGCTGCTTATAAAGCAGTGGGTGAGTCTGTAATGAAGCCGCTTTCTTATTACGAGAATAATATGTTCTCACTGATCAACCTGATGAAATGCGTTGAGGAATACAAGATCCCATATTTCGTATTCTCTTCATCCTGCACTGTATATGGGAACCCGGATACAATTCCGGTAACGGAAGAAACGCCAGAGAAAACAGCTGAATCTCCTTATGGTGCAACAAAGCAGATGGGTGAGCGCGTGATCAAGGATTTCTCAAAGGTTTCACCAACCACCCGCTCTATCCTGCTCAGGTATTTCAATCCCGCGGGCGCACATCCTAGCACCCTGATCGGCGAATACAATATTGATAAACCGCAAAACCTTACGCCGGTGATCACGCAAACCGCGATAGGCAGGATCCCCCAGATGCAGGTGTTCGGAAACGATTATCCTACCCGCGACGGTTCCTGTATCCGGGATTTTATTCATATCTGCGACCTGGCTCATGCCCATACCCTGGCGCTCCAGTTCCTGATCGATCAAAAGGCAGAAAATAATTGTGAAGTGTTCAACCTGGGCACCGGGAACGGGATCTCCGTGCTCGAAGCCATCAATGCATTTGAAAAAGTATCGGGCGTAAAACTCAATTATGTCATCGGCCCCAGGAGGCCCGGGGATGTGATCGCCATCTATGCAAATAAAGACAAGGCCGAAAAAGTACTGGGCTGGATTCCGGAATACTCACTGGAAGATATTATGCGTACGGCCTGGCTCTGGGAACAGAAGCTGAAAACAGATGAGCAGTTCTTTAATGGCAAGAACTTCCAGTTAAATTAACGCGGAGACGCGGAGAGGGACGCGGAGACGCAGAGAGGGACGCGGAGACGCAGAATTTCTCCGCGTCTCTGTGTTTTTCTCCGTGTCTCTGTGTTTTCCTCCGCGTCTCTGTGTTTTTCCTCCGCGTCTCTGTGTTTTTCTCCGCGTCTCTGTGTATCTTGCGCCCATGCTGAAAGATATCCAGGTTCAAGGCCAGAAAGATACCCGTAGCGGATTTGGCGACGGTATTTATGAGATAGCAAAAGAGAATCCAAATGTGGTAGCTCTCACTGCAGACCTTGCAGGCTCTCTCAAACTGAATGCATTCATCAAAGCTTTCCCGGAAAGGTTTTTCCAGGTAGGTATCGCCGAGGCGAACATGATGGGTATCGCGGCAGGCCTCACCATTGGCGGAAAGATCCCATACACTACAACATTCGCAAATTTCTCTACAGGCCGTGTGTATGACCAGATCCGCCAGTCAATTGCATATTCAGGCAAGAACGTTAAGATCTGCGCTTCACACGCCGGGCTCACCCTGGGAGAAGACGGTGCAACACACCAGATACTTGAAGATATCGGACTGATGAAAATGCTTCCGGGCATGACCGTCATCGTTCCATGTGATTATAACCAGACCAAGGCCGCAACCAAAGCGATCGCTTCTTTTGAGGGCCCCGTTTACCTGCGTTTCGGCAGGCCGGTATGGCCCATTTTTACTAATGCTGAGGAACCATTTCAGATCGGAAAGGCACAGCAATTTGCAGAAGGTTCCGATGTGAGCATTTTTGCCTGCGGACATATGGTTTGGAAAGCCATCGAAGCAGGAAAGCTCCTTGAAGAACAAGGGCTTACCGTTGACCTTTTCAACATCCACACTATAAAGCCGCTGGATGAGGAAGCAGTGATTCGATCACTGAAAAAAACCGGATGTGCAGTCACCGTGGAGGAACACAATGTGATCGGCGGATTGGGCGACAGCATTGCCCAGGTGGCAGCTAAGCATTGCCCGGTCCCAATTGAAATGGTGGGCACTAACGATACTTTCGGCGAAAGTGGTAAACCTACGGAACTGCTTAAAAAATACGGACTGGATACACCCGATATTTTTGCTGCGGCAGAAAAAGTCCGTAACAGGAAATAGTGTATGCAAGCTTAGCCGGATGGCTAATTTCCCCGACGATAGCGAAATACTGAGCCTTTTTCGTGAACCCTCCACGAAAGAAAAAGGTTATACTCTATTGGTAAAGAAATACCAGGAAAAACTTTACTGGCATATCAGGCGCATGGTGGTTGACCACGAAAACGCCAATGACGTTATGCAGAATGTATTCATCAAGGTCTGGAAAGGCCTGGAGAATTTCAGGGAAGACGCCCGCCTGTATACCTGGCTCTACCGGATCGCCACTAATGAGTCGATCACCTTCCTGGAACAGGAAAAAAAGAAATCTTCGGTCAGCTACGACGATGTGTCCTCGGCCCTCTCCGAAAAACTGGTGGCCGACAAAGACTTTGATGCATCAAAACTGGAATGGAAACTTCAACTGGCCATCCAGAAACTTCCCGAAAAACAGAAGATCGTGTTCAGTCTCCGGTATTATGATGAAATGAGTTATGAAGAAATGAGCAAAGTGCTGGAAACATCCGAGGGCGCTCTGAAAGCCAGCTACCATCATGCAGTTAAAAAAATTGAGGATTTCATACTTAATCATTAAACCCCGAAACCCATTAATTGTCTAATCATTAACCATGTCAGCCAGGGAAGAAATATCATCAGAATTATCTAAGATCAGCAAAACCGTTGCTGAACTCCCATTAATGCCCGTTTTTACCGTACCAGAAGGATATTTCGATGGATTTCCCGCCAAATTATTGGAAAAGATCAGGAAAACTGAAGAGCTGGATGTAGTCTCAGAGCTGGAACAAATCTCGCCATTGCTGGCCTCAATTAGCCGGAAAACACCTTTTTCCGTTCCTGACGGCTATTTTTCGCAGTTGGAACAGTTGCTTCCACAAAATGAGCAGCTCCCTGCCAAAGTGGTAACGATGTTACAACCGGCCAAACTCCGTATTTGGTGGGCGGCCGCGGCAGTCACTGCCATCCTGGGCTTTTTTGCCTGGTTTTATATTATAAATAATAATAGGATAGGGATCGATGGCCCTGCCCTGGTAAATGTCAATGCTGAACTGCCGAAAATAAGTGAAACTGAGATCAATAGCTACCTGGCTACCACTCCCGAGCCGATACAAATTGAACCACTTTCGCTGGCAGGAGTTCAGGAAGCAGATTTTGACGCCATAATGAACGATATCACTGAGTCCGAACTTCAGCAGTTCATCAACGAGAATCCCACGCTGCAAATCGAAAACATGAATTAAAATTGTTATATGAAAAAAATTATACTTTCTATATTTTTATCACTTCCTCTAATGCTTTTTGCCCAGCAAGGGCAAGGACAAGGCTCGGGCCAAGGAAAGGGAATGGGGCAAGGTGCCGGAATGGGCAGGGAAGATCGGTTAAAAAGCCTGCAGATCGCCTACCTGACCAGAGAGTTGAACATCACACCCTCCGAATCTGAGAAATTCTGGCCGATTTATAATAAATACCAGGATGAAATGATCACTGCAATGAAAAGCAGCAAGGACGGTGACGTCTTGGAAAAACAACAGCAAATGCTTGATATCCGTAAAAAATACAAGCCGGAGTTTTCCAGGATTTTAAATCCCGAACGAACCAACAAGCTTTTTGAAGCCGAAGGCCGGTTTCGGGAAATGGTTAAAAAAGAACTCCAGGAACGAAGGGAGATGATGGAAAAAAGGCAACAGAAGCGCCTGAACTAAGGCCTGTCAAAAAAAAATACAAAAACGTGACAGAAAAAAAGATTTCAAAAGCGCACATTATTCAAAAATCTGTATTTTTAACTCGGTGTTTTTCATAGGTTAGCAACGGCTGGCTCTTTCTAGAGCTAGCCTCTTTTTTTTTACCTGCTCCCAAACAACTCAGCGAGCTTTTTTACATCTCTCTCTTCATCTACCAGGGTGATCACTCTCAATTGTAATTCTTCCCTTACATAAGTGACTGCTTTATCAGCTTCCAAACCTCTCCCAACGATCACGCAGGTCAACTCAATATCCGGGTTATCGCAAACCAGCTGCTTGGTATATGGATTTAATTCAAACAACCCATCTGTTACCAACAACACATGTTTCGCAGTGGCAGCCGGATTAAAATTTTTTGAACGGATCTCTTTTTTCGTTTTCTGCAGCAGTATATAATAAGCATCGTAAATAGCACCATTGATATTAGTGGAAGATGCCGTGGACCTGACTTTCGAGATGATCTTAAGTAATGAATCAGGTCCGGAATAAGCGGTAGTACTGTATAATGTGTTGACCTGGGATCCAAAACTAAGCAGGCTGATCTGATCTTGTTTGTCAAGCAACTTCAATAATTCTTCAGTGGATTTTTTCAGCAATTGCATTTTATTTTCCCGCCCCATGCTATTACTCACATCGAGAAGGAAAACAATTTTTGCATTCTTTTTGTACTGGTCCGCGCGCGCTGTATCCTGTGCACACGTATCTATACCGGCCAACAACAAAACAATACACCATATGGGAAAATGAAACTTCAATTAACTGTGTTTTAAGTAGGGCGTTTTGATGTCGTGATAAAATAAAAATGTCCAGCCTTTCCCTTCCTGCCACCATTGTTGCCTGAGTTCCATTGCCCTTTTACCGTCGTGATCATACTTAGCTATAAAACGGCTTTTCATCTGGTGTAATTGTGGTGCTTCGTCTCCCCCAAAGAATATCGTTTCACCCTCCTCCCCGATCCAGAACACCTGGTGAAACGGACTATGTCCCCCACTCAGTGCATAACGGATTGATCCATCGATAGAACCGTCACCATCCAGCAGTACCAGTTTTTCCATATTCCTGAATACTTCAAGTTCCTGGGGCACAAATGAAGGGGCGCCTTTCTCAAAGGCATACTCCAGTTCCTTTTTCTGAACATAATAATTCGCGTTAGGAAAACTCACATGGTACTGATTCTGCAATTTATTCTCGATACCTGCACCGCCCGCATGATCTTTATGCAAATGACTTAACAGCACTTTAGTGATATCCAGGGGATTGATATCATTATTGATCAGGTTCTGATGGATCTGCAGATTTCCGTCAGCATTATTAAAACCAAGTCCCGTATCAAGCAAGATCACATCTTGCCTGGTGATCACAACAAAAGGCTGTATCTCAACCAGCAAACTGCCTGAGGGCCGGTTGCTCAGTACATGTTTATCTGTGTCAAAAGGAATGAAAAGTTTGGTTTGGTCTATCGTGAATGTGCCTTCTGATAAGGGAATGATCTTCATTACACAAAGATAGCAGTGAGCAGTTAGCAGTAAGCAGAGAGCAGGATTTTATGTTTTTTCTGTTCACTGCTCACTGCTTACTGCTCACTATCTCAATACCATCTGCCTGTCCGCATCCAATCGGATCAGAATAAACAACAATACCGTGAATGTAATAAGGGCTGTACCACCGTAACTGAGAAATGGCAGGGGGATACCGATCACCGGCACCAGGCCTACGGTCATCCCAACATTTATGGCAACATGGAAAAATAACACTACCGCTACGCCATAGGCATAGCACCTGCTGAACGTGCTTCGCTGCCGTTCAGCAACAATGATGATCCGGAACAGCAGAACAAGGTATAGCAGCAATAATATAGTACTGCCTACAAAGCCGAATCCTTCACCAATAGTGCAAAAAATGAAATCGGTTCTTTGTTCAGGCACAAAATCATATCGCGTTTGGGTGCCTTTCAACAGACCCTTGCCAATAAATCCACCAGAACCGATGGCAATCTTACTTTGCTTTACATTATAAGTAGTTGCTTTTTTCTTATCCTCGATCTTCCGGATATCTTCTTCACTCATGGTTGCGGGATCCACAGGGAAATCCCGTCCCACAGTAGAATAGATCCTCTGTACCTGGTAAGGCTTTAAAACATTATTGAAAAAGAATGGTACGGCAAATCGTTGAATTCCCACACAAATAAACCAGACGGCAGCTATACCTATCAGTAAGGATTTGTCCCTGCGGACCTGTCTTCGCATGAAGTATACAGTTAGTAAGGCGATGGCTGTCAGTATGATAGCCAGGATGTTCGGTTCCAACAACAAAGTGGCGATCACGAGCACAGCCAGTGAGAATCCAACCACCAGCACAATACTGGGCAGGCCCTCCCTGTACATCACCAGGAAAAATGAGAAATAGACCAGGGCCAGGCCGGTTTCACTTTGCAATATCGACATGATGGCAGGAATCAGCACGATGGCTGCTGCTATCGACTGCGATCTCAGCTTGGTGAAATCAGTATCGATTCTCGACAGGTATTTTGCCAGGGCAAGGTTTACAAATATCTTACAAAGCTCAGCCGGTTGAAGCTGGAAGCTGGCAAACCTGATGATCGATTTAGTTCCCTTCACTTCTGTGTGAAAAGGAAACACCAGCAACAACAACACAAGCCCGCTGAAATAAAACAGGTTGGCGGTGGCGGTGAAGAATTTACTGTCTGTAAGCAGGATGAATATGCCCAACACCAGGCTGATCATGAGATAAATGAGCTGCCGGCTGTAATCCGTTTTCATGGACAGGAATCCAGGTATAAGGTCTTCGTTACGATAGGTTGCCGCAAATATGCTCATGATCCCAATAGCAGAAAGTACCAGGTAGAGTAATACCAGCGTCCAGTCGATCCCTTTTGATATTTCAGAATTGTTTCTCAATCAGGCAAGGTTATGGTTTAACTCGTCGTCATCATCTTTCCTAAGATACATGGTGATCGCCCGGATACTGTCCGGCTTTTTCTTTGGCGGCAGGGACGGTTCCATACCGGGCCTCTTTTCAATATTCCTGTCCAGCCTGGGTGCATCCGGAGCAGCCGGAATTGAATTGTGAAGCACAGAACTGTCACCCATTTCCAGAGCGATCCTGACTCTTCTGATGGAATCCAGTTTCATTCTTTTTTGTTTGACAACAGGAAGAATGATCTCTTTTTCAGCGATCCTCGCTGAATCCAGTTTACTTTTTTCACTCAATGTATCATTGAGATATTTCTCGAGGATCATCCGTGCAATAGGTCCGGCCCATGTGGCCCCAAATCCCGCATTCTCTACGATCACAGCCACAGCGATCTTGGGATTCTCCCGGGGAGCAAAACAAACAAACCAGGAATGATCTTCCAGTTTTTCTCTCTTGCCATTGATCTTACCATAGTTCTCCGCCGTTCCGGTTTTTCCCGCAATGGAAATACCTTCAATGCGTGCTATACGTCCGGTACCATTTTCAATCACGTCCTGCATACCCAGTTGAACGATCTCGTAAATACTATCGGGTATATGCGTCACTTCATGCCTGACATGGAAGCGGTCAAGTATTGAATCGGCTTCCGCCCTGCCGTCAATGCTGTCAACAAAATGGGGTGTATAATAATAACCTTTGTTGGCAATAATGCTCATGAGGTTAGCCATCTGCAAAGGCGTGGCCTGCATTTCACCCTGACCTATTCCGTTATAAACGTTGGTACAAGAGTTCCAGGAATTATTATACAGCTTATTATAGTAAGAGGTATCCACGATCAGGCCCTTGTCTTCACTGGGTATATCAATGCCCAGCCTTACCCCCAGTCCAAATGAATTCATATATTTTCTCCAGTGCGCATATCCTTCATCCACATCCTTGTATGCCCTGTTATCCAGTGCAAGCCTGTATATACTTGAAAAATAAGAATTGCATGAATGCGCAATGGCAAGCCTGAGATTAGCAGCATGACCAGTCCATTTCTCCGTACACTTGATTGGTCTGCGACAGGCATAATAGGCTCCATTGCAGCCAATGCCATAACGCGGCGTGATCACCCCTTCATCCAACGCTACAAGGGCCTGTGCCGGTTTAATGGTTGATCCAGGTGGGTATTGTCCTTTTATGGCCCTGTTGAACAAAGGCTTGGCAGTGTCGCTGAGCAGCCAGGAAAAATTTCTTTTCCTTTCCGAACCAGTCAGCAGGTTGGGATCGTAGGTGGGTCCGCTGGCCATCGCGATGATGCCCCCTGTTTTAGGTTCAATGGCCACGATCGCGCCAAGTTTGTTAGCCAGGAATTTTTCTGCAAGGATCTGCACATCGATATCAAGGTAGGTGCGAAGGTTCCTGCCCGCAATGGCTGAAGTATCGTATGCGCCATTCTCATAACTTCCCACCAGCCTGTTCTTATTATCCTTGATCCTGTATTGTACACCTCGCTGGCCCATCAGGATATTTTCATAATATCTTTCAATCCCCGTGAGACCCATATAATCTCCCAACTGGTAGAAAAAATTTGTCTTCCTGAGAATAGTAGAATCCACCTCGCCGATATAACCCAACAGATGCTCTGCGGCACGATAGGGGTACGACCGGATAGGCCTGTCCTGCAAATAGAATCCGGGCTCAAATCGATAGATATTCTCCTGGAGTTTCACAAACTTCTCCATGGACAGTGAAGCTTCAAAAACAGAAGGCCGGTACCTGCCATTTCTGATAATGGATGTGATCAGTCGCTGCCTGAATTCAGCGGAGTCGATCCCCAGCGCCTGGCAAAGGCCCAGGGTGTCAATGCCTTTCAGTTGATTCGGAACCAGCATCAGGTCATGGGTAACGGTATTCTCCAGGATGGGCTTGCCGTTTCGATCGAAGATCAGACCGCGGTCAGGATAAATGGTCTTCCTTTCCACCGCATTATCCAATGCCTGCAACTTGTATTGCGGAGAAAGCAGCTGCAGGATGAATAGCCTGGCGATCAGTATAACAAATACTGCCAGGAAAATAAGACGTATTACCGTTTGACGGGATTGATTAAAAACAGGCATTTAGAAAGTCAAAAGTAAAAAGTAAAAAGTCAATTTATTTTTAATTTTTACTTTTTACTCTTTAATTGCTAAGCAACATTGGTGCGATACTTTGCTTTCCTGACAAACAAGGTTTCTGTAATCAGGATCAGCAAGAGGCTGATGGCAGTGGTAGCAAATACTTTACCTATGAAATAAAGGAAGTTTCCGAAATGAAGCCATTCCATGAAAACCAGGTAGGAATGATGCAAAAAGGTCAGCACCAGTACATACACAGCATATGGCACAAAACCCATGCTGGTGATGGAAGGTTCGGAATAACCTATTTCAGTGGCCTCTTTCGGCATCAGAAGACTGATCAGGAAAGGCCTTACATATGCTATGAGAGTACAGGCTGCTGCATGTAATCCCGGTGTTTTGGTAAACAAGTCGAGTGCCAGGCCAAACAGGAAACCCAGCAATAAAAGTGCTCCCCTTGTGATCTTAAAGGGCAGCCAGAGTATGAACAGGAAATAGAGATAAGGAACAACGAATTGGTGGAGCGGCGGGATCTTGCCCAGTACAAACACCTGGAACAGGATGAAGAAAGCAAATCGGATGATATTTCTTACCAGGTTGCTCATCAGTCTTTCTTCACTTTTGACATGAGAGAATCCATTTCTGCCTTTTGAATATTCTTCACCACAAAGGCATGTTGTACAGAATAGAAATCAGTAGCCGTTTTTACCTTCAGGCTATAGGTACTGCTGCTTTTGTCTTCCCTGACTTCTGCCACATAGCCCACCACTTTCCCCGGCGGGAAGATATCCGAATAGGAACTGGTTACCACCGTATCGCCTTTTGCCACTTTAATGGTCCTGGGAATATTATTGAGCGTCACAAAACGTGGATCCTTGCCATCCCAGGTCACTTCCCCGAACCCGCCGCCTTTTTTCAAAAGCGCCACCACACTGTTCTTCCGATGAAGAAGACTCATAGCCACCGACATATTAGGACTCACATTGACAATCTTACCCACCACGCCTTCGGGTCCGATAACTGCCATGTTCACATCCACACCCTGTTTGGAACCCCGATGGAGGGTGATGAAATTATTCTGCCCGTCCACTGCGTTACCAATGACTTTCGCGGGCAGATATAGAAATTTACGGTATTGTTCCAGCGAATCCACACGAAAAGTATCTGTGACCAGTTGCATGGAGCTATCGGGAACGGCAAAATCTGATTTAAGTTTATTGAGTAGGTCGGCGTTCTGCATCCGGAGTTTTTCATTCTCTTTCTGCAGGCTGAAATAGGTTTCTATTTTATTATAACGCACGTAGAACCGGCCGGTGACTTCATTGGCCACATTCATATAGGCAGCCTGGTGGTATTTGTTGTAACGAAAAAGCATGCTCAGGGCAAGGACCTGCAAAAACAGGAAGAACAGCAGGTTGCTGAACCGGGCAATGAATAGAAAAACGTTACGCATTAAATTATCTCATCACGAAAGGATACCGCGAGTAATTCTTCAGGGCAATGCCTGTACCACGAACCACACTTTTCAGCGGATCATCTGCTACGTGTACCGGAAGTTTGATCTTCTGGCTCAGCCTTTTATCAAGGCCCCTGAGCAATGCACCACCACCAGTAAGGTAAAGACCCCTGCGATAGATATCAGCCGCAAGTTCAGGAGGCGTTGTTTCCAGGGCTTTGAGAATTGCTTCTTCGATCTTGAAGATAGATTTATCGAGCGCCTCGGCGATCTCCTGGAAGCTGACCATGATCTGCTTGGGGATACCCGTTACCAGGTCCCGGCCGTTTACAGGGATATCATCCGGAGGTGTCTCCAGGTCTTTCATAGCAGCACCGATCTGTATTTTGATCTGTTCGGCAGTTCGTTCACCGATCAGGAGGCTATGGTAGCGCCTTAACGCTTCCATGATATCCGCAGTGAACTCGTCACCCGCAATACGGATGGACTGGTCACAAACAATACCCGCAAGGGCTATAACTGTAATACCGGTAGTACCCCCACCGATATCAATGATCATGTTTCCTACAGGTTCTTCCACATCTATGCCTATACCAAGAGCCGCAGCCATGGGCTCGTGGAGCAGATAAACTTCTTTGGCCCCCGCCTGCTCCGCACTGTCGCGAACCGCCCTTTTTTCCACCTCGGTGATGCTGGAAGGGATGCAGATCATCATTCTCCAGCTCGGGGGGAAAAGTGGCTTTTTGGGATAGATCATCTTGATCATTTCCCGGATCATCAGCTCGGCAGCGTTGAAATCGGCAATTACTCCATCTTTCAAAGGCCTGACGGTGCGTATACTCTCGTGGGTTTTTTCATGCATCATCAAAGCCTTCTTTCCCACGGCAAGAACATTCTTAGGGTTGTTCCTGTCAAGAGCAACTATAGAGGGTTCGTTTACTACAATCTCGTCGTTATGTATGATAAGTGTGTTGGCTGTTCCCAAGTCTATGGCAATATCTTGGGTGAACCAGTTAAATAGTCCCATTGTACAGATGATATTGGGTAGTCATTAATGTAATGGAGGCAAAATTGATGAAATAATCCGAATAAACAACG
>DATGXN010000302.1:0-47293 GCA_035298945.1 Chitinophagaceae bacterium
TCCGCTGTTGCATAATGTTCAATTACATATGCAAGCTAGCCGGCCTGTGAAACAGAACTGTTACATAATTTCTGCCAACATGTATAAAATTTCGAGGCTTATATTCTATCGAGCGGCTTTCGGGTATTCTCTTTGAGCCCCTTGAATTGGGTTGGGGTAAGTCCGGTCACTTTCTTGAATTGCTGGGACAGATGTTGGACACTGCTGTAGCCCATGTCAAACGCGATCTCGCTCAGGCTCATTTCGTTGTACATCATTAACTCCTTGACTTTTTCTATGCGTTGCATGATCGCATACTTCTCAATGGTGATCCCCTCAACCGATGAGAACAAAGTGGTCAGGTAATGATAATCCATACCTAATTTATCAGTCAGCAGGGCGGACAATTTGAGATTAAGTTCCTCGTCACTATGATGTATGATCGAAATAATGGTGCTCTTGATCTTCTCCACGATCCTGGACTTCTTATCGTCCAATAATTCAAATCCGAGGCTCTTAAGCCTGCCCGAAAGTTTCTCCAGTTGATCTGCAGACGGATCCTTTGACAGCTCTACTTCACCCAGTTGCAAATGCCGGTACTCAATCCCCTCATCGTTGAGCGCCTGCCTCACAGCCATCAGGCATCGATCGCACACCATGTTCCGTATATAGAGATGCATATGTAAATCTAAAAAATATTGAAATAAAAATGCCCATGGAATGTCCATGGGCATTCACTTAATGTGCTGACCAGTTAACAAGTTTGCCGGGAACACTTATCTGTTCCGGCCAAAAACATAACGGAAGTTCAATCCGAATCCCCCGGCATCGAAAGAGGTTTTCTCAACAATGTATAAAGTTGGACGCCAGTCCAGACCCAGTGCCAGTGGAGCTCCGTTGAAACGATACTCAAGACCGATCTCGCCACTTGCACCAAAACGGAAATCATCGTCAAACAAGAAAGACGGACCTACGCCGAGGTACCAATTAAAAGCTTCTCCACCCAGGGGTCGGTTAATAAAATCCCAGAGCGCTTCAACACCTACGCCATCACCAAAAGAGAGATCAGCGTGTATCCGGCTGAATTCACCTACTCCAAAAACTCCGTCAACAGCAGCTGTATTACCAAGCACATTACCAAGGCGAACGCCTATTTCCTGCGAAGAGGCTGTATAGCCAATAAGGAAAAAAGAAACGAGTACGATCAGTTTTTTCATAAAGAATATGGTTTGTGGTTTTCCGCCGCAAACTTAAATCATAAATAATTTTCATCCAACACAATAAAACATCAGATGCATGATCAAATCCATTTTCTGTTTCGGGCTGGCGACTATTAACTTACCTTTGCAGCCATAATCGAAAATCATGAATCTGAATGCTTTAATTGAAAAAAGAAGTGGCAATCAATGTGAACTCTGCGGATCACCGATCGGCATACAGGTTTATGAAGTCCCTCCACAGGATAAAAGCAACGAAAACAACTCCATTATGATCTGCCATAAATGCCTGGCGCAGATAGAGAAAAAAGAAGATCTGGATGCTAACCATTGGAAAAAATTATCTGAGACCATGTGGAGTGAAGTGCCAGGCGTACAGGTAATGGCCTGGAGAATGCTGAACAGACTGAGGAACGAAAGCTGGGCCGCAGAAAATCTGGATATGCTTTACCTGGACGATGATAATCTTGCCTGGGCAAAAGCCACAGGTGATCATGAAAATGATGCATCTGTTGATTTGCATCGTGATGCCAATGGAAATATTCTTCAGCACGGAGATGCAGTGATCCTTACAAAATCACTGGATGTAAAAGGCACAACGCTGAACGCAAAAATGGGTACTGTTGTCAAAAACATCCGCCTGGTTCACGATAATACCGAACAAATAGAAGGCAAGATCGAAGGACAAACCATCGTCATTCTCACCAAATTTGTTAGAAAGCAGGGCAGTTGATCATTTGTTCCGATAGACTTCACCAAAGCATTTGATCTGCCAGATCTAAAATGATTTCCGCAATTTTCGGGTTGTGAACAGCCCCGGGTTGACTGAATTTTACATCAAAATTATCATTGATGAAAACATTCATTCTTATCCATGGCTCCTGGCACTGTGCATGGAACTGGCATAAGGTTGTTCCTTTGCTGGAGAAAAAAGGCCACCGGGCTATTGCTATCGATCTTCCCGGAATGGGACGTGACAAAACGCCCATACAAAATGTGACGATGAAAACCACGGTAGACAAGCTCTGCCAGTTGATCGACAGCATTGAAGGGAAAATAATCCTTGTAGGGCATAGCAAGAACGGGATCATGATCTCCCAGGCTGCAGAATACAGGCCAGACAAGATCGAAAAACTCGTCTACCTCGCGGCATACCTCATCCCTAACGGAAAAACGCAAAGAGAATATTCAATACAAGATACCGATGGAGTATTGAAACCCTTTGTGACCATGCACGAAGAGCTGAATGCGCATACGCTGCAGCCGGAGATCTATAAAGATGGTCTTTATGCAGATTGTGACAACGACATTTCCGAAATGGCAAAAATGATCCTGAGCCATGAACCCATTGAATCAGGTATCACACCATTGGCTTTAACAGATGAAAATTATGGCCGGGTTCCGCGGATCTATATTGAATGTACAGAAGACAAGGCCGTCACACCTTTTATTCAACGGAAGATGTATACAGAAACACCCTGCGAAAAAGTTTACAGCTTGCCTTCGAGTCATTCTCCATTTTTCAGTATGCCGGGCAAATTGGTAGATATACTCTGCGAACAATAATAGTTATCCATCCCAATTACTGACCTCTTCGTAACAATTAACTCCTGAGATGGATATACATAACTAGCATTGTAAAAAACAAGGGATCCCGGTATGGAAAAATGATCTACCAGCCAGGAGAGCGCATAAAGACGGGAAATAATTAAAGCCCGGGATCCCTCATTTTTCTTATGGCCATGAATTATAAAAATAAGCAGCCCTGGCTTCAGCAGCAGCAGCTTCCATCCGGAACTGCTGGCCCCTGGTGAACAGGTATAGGCAGGCATCATCACTATAGTCCATATAGTTCATCCATTGCTCGAGTATATTGGGGCCACAAAGGCTAAGATGCCCTTGCTCCGGACAATAAAAATTAGGTGAATCATGCAGAGGGGTATCGTCAACATAATCTGTTCCGCAATACCTGTCGCCCCAGATATGCCTTAGATTCATCCAATGGCCCACTTCGTGGGTGGCAGTACGTCCCAGTGCATAATCCGCATAATATGGGAAGCCCGCTTTCTTACCTATGCCGAAAGACCTGTAATCAATAACAACCCCATCTGCCCATTCTTTGCCACCGGGGAACTGCGCATAACCCAGGTATATACCTCCAAGGTCGCAGACCCAGATATTTAATTTAGTCGAAGGATCCACTGCATCGCTTCCTCCACGGCTTGACATTTTCACACCATCATTAGTACCAAAAGAGCTTACCGTTGTATTCACCCTGACCGTTTGTGCCAATACAAATTTCACCCCCAGGTCGCCGGCATTCTCTTTCATAAATCCAGCCAGGTATGGGTTCCCTTTTAATTCCTGGTTGGCAGCATTGAAATCGTAATTCAATACATCCAACTGGGATTGTATCAGGTCAGCAGAAACCAGATTGCTGTTTGGCAAAACTACATGTACTACCACGGGGATATATTTAACTGATTCAGCAGGAGCCTTACTCCGTTTGAAATTCTTTGTTGCCGTTTCAAGTTTTTCCAGGTACTGGCCACGCGCAGGATTTTCTTTGATCTGCTGTTCCAGTACGATCTGGGAAGCACATTTTTCTTTAAGTGAACCTTTTGAGGGAGCTGATCTCGCATTCTCGGTAAGTACGCTCCGGGACTCCTGTTTCTGGCAACTGAACAATACTACCACGAATATGAGCAGTATAGACTGGATCTTTGTTTTCATATAATAATTTTTAGATGACCTAATATCAGTTCGTGGTTCCGGCAGGTAAGAGAGGGATAATAAATCTAATATTTATTCCGGAGGATTCCAATATTGGGTTTTACAACCAACGCGGTATGCAATAAAGCCGAAATGCCTTAAATTCATTCTAATTGCCGCTTTGGCAAAACCATCATGAAAAAAATACTTTGCATCGGCGAGGCTTTGATCGACATGATCTGTACAGATAAAGGAAGTTCTTTATCTGAGGGCCAGCATTTTTTAAAAAAACCCGGTGGAGCACCCACCAATGTGGCAGCAGCTATTGCTGCACTGGGAGGGTCAGTTGAACTGGCCGCCAAAGTGGGGGCAGACCCTTTCGGCAAACACCTGGTGGATGTAATGCAATCCTTTAATGTATCTACCCGTTGGGTACTGCAAAGCGAAGAACATTTCACCACATTTGCTTTTGTATCCCTCATGCTCAATGGTGAACGCGATTTCTATTTCAATCGCGGGGCAGATGGACAATTGAGTCGTGATGAAGTAGATGGTATTAATCTGGAAGAATTTTCAATCATCCATTTTGGATCTGCAACTGCTTTTTTGCCGGGGCCATTGCAGGCCGCCTATCTAGGTTTGCTGACCAAAGCATTGCAGCAGGATATTTTCATCAGTTTTGACCCCAACTACAGGCATCTGCTGTTCCGCAATAATGACCAGTCTTTTATTGATCAGTCATGGAACTTCCTGAATAGCTGCCATTTCTTTAAGGTGAGCGATGAGGAAGCCATGTTGATCACTGGAAAATCCACGCTGACTGACGCTACAGCAGTATTGCTGGAAAAAACAAAAGCTGTATTTGCGATCACCTTAGGTAAAGAAGGGACCCTGATGGGACTCCATGGTCAAACATTCGTTGTTCCAAGCATACCTGTTCAACCAGTTGACACAACAGGCGCGGGCGATGCTTTTGTAGGAGCAGTGCTTTATCAGTTAAGTGATAAAACTCTGAACGCCATTAAAAATATGACCGCCCAGGAATGGAGTCATGTGATCACCAATGCCAACAAAGCGGGAGCCAGAACCTGTGAATATATGGGCGCTATGGAAGCATTCAAACACCTCAGCAACGATATTTTTTCTTAAAAACAACTACCGTGTACGATCATCAGCTGCACCAGCGGATCAACCAGATCCTGCAACAACATAAAATAGATATAGCGGGGAAAGACAATTTTTTCTATGTAAGGATGATGGCCAATGCCGATAGCATGTACGATCTGTACAAAGAGATCTACGGCACATCAACTGCAGCGGAAAAACATTTTAACCAGTTGCTGGGCGTTATGATCCACGCCTATCAGCAACGATCCGAAACGCTGAAGAAAAAAGATGAAGAAAAAGCTGACAAAGGAAACTGGTTCCTGAGTAATGAGATCATGGGCATGAGTCTTTACGCAGACAGATTCTGCGATAATCTTTCCAAACTGGCTGGCAAGCTGGATTATTTTGAAAAACTGGGTGTCAATTTCCTTCACCTGATGCCGGTATTTGAAAGCCCTGAAGGCGAAAGTGATGGCGGATATGCAGTATCAAATTTCCGTAAAGTAGATGGCCGTTTCGGCACCAATCAAGACCTGGAGAAACTCCAGAAAAAAATGCAGGCCAAGGGCATGTATCTCATGCTGGATATCGTATTGAATCACACCTCCCACAAACATGAGTGGGCGATGAAAGCTAAACAGGGGGATAAACACTATCAGGATTATTTCTACATGTTCAACGACAGAAACATTCCTGATGAATATGAAAGATCAATGCCGGAGATCTTCCCTGAAAGTTCCCCGGGTAGCTTCACTTATATAAAAGAGTGTAACAAATGGGTGATGACGGTATTCCATCATTACCAATGGGACCTGAATTATACCAACCCACTGGTGTTCAGGGATATGCTGGATAATGTTCTGCACTATGCCAATCTCGGTGTGGATATACTCCGCATAGATGCACCCGCATTCATCTGGAAACAAATAGGCACAACCTGCCAGAATCTGCCGGAGGCGCATACGCTGTTAAGACTGATCAAACAGTGTGTTCTGGTGGCTGCCCCGGGCATGGCATTATTGGGCGAAGCCATTGTTGCACCTAATGAGATCATGAAATATTTTGGCACTGGGGCCTTTACCGCTAAGGAATGTGATGTGGCTTACAACGCAACCCATATGGCCCTGCAATGGGATATGCTTGCAACCAGCGATACCAAAGTGATGCTGGCAGCTCAGCATGAAATACTTCAAAAACCATACGGCACCACCTGGATCACATATACCAGGTGCCATGATGATATTGGTTTAGGATACGATGATTATATGATCCGCCAGGCCGGCTATGAACCTTATGGGCACAGGAAGTTTTTGCAGGATTATTACTCCGGGAAATATGATGGCAGTCCTGCCAGGGGTGCGCTATTTTCTTCCAATCCAAAAACCGGTGATGCAAGGATCAGTGGCTCACTGGCTTCACTTTGCGGGCTGGAAAAAGCGCTGAATGATAATGATGAACGTGCGATAGAATTTTCTGTCAGAAAGATCCTATTGATGCAGGCCCATAGTTTTTTCCTGGGTGGCATACCCATGATGTTCTATGGGGATGAGGCGGGTTATACCAATGACTATTCTTATTTAAACGATCCCGGAAAAAGTTATGACAACCGCTGGATGCACCGGCCCGTGATCGATTGGGAAAAGAACAAAAAAATAGATATTGAAGGTACGGTAGAGAACAGGGTATTCAGAGCAACGCAAAAGTTGATCAGCATCAGGAAAAAACTGGAGGTAGTAGCGGACTATAAAAACCTTACCTGGCTGACTCCGCACAATATGCATGTGGCAGGCTACCTGAGAAGTTTTGACGACAAAAAACTGTACTGCGTTTTCAATTTCAGTGACAGATCTGCTTACCTGACCTGGTATGCGTTCAAGAGCCATGGGGTGGAACCCACGGTGTTACACGATCACTGGACGGGCATGGATTTGCCTGTAGGTGAAAATTATGATCACCTGGTGATCGAACCCTATGGGTTCCACCTCCTGGAGCCGAAATAATATTTACTTGCCTCTCATATAGATCCTGAGGATCTGGTTGGCCAGGTATGGCCTGAGTTCCAACTGGTTGGTCAGAACAATGGAGGTGATCTTTCTCCCGGGCAACCTGGCGATATCTGCCAGTGCCGGCCCACCACTGTGACCCGTCACTTTTTCTCCATTCATTTTGTCTACTATCCATCCTACGCCAAATGGCGAATCCGTACCGTCCCTCCTTTTAGCTGGTGTCCACATCAGGTCAAGCAGTTCCGGGCGAATGAGCTTACCTTTGTCCATAGCGATCACCCATTTGGTAAGATCATCCAGTGAAGAAAAAATTCCGCCGGCAGGATAGGTCCAGGAAGGGAACATCATAGAGAATATCCTTTGCCTGTTCTCATCTTTGATATTCTTGTATACTGTAGCGGCATAGGGAATAGTATCGTAGGTCCGGTAGATATAATCCTGTTCCATATTATTGAACACCGTATGATTCATCCCCAATGGCAGCAGCAACTTCTGTTTCAGGAATTCCTGAAAACGAAGGCCCGTAATGCGTTCAACAAGTTTCTGAACAAGCGCATAATCACCTCCTGCATATACTGTTTTTGTACCCGGTGCAAAATCAAGCTTCCTCGCCACCGCAGTATCATAGGCTTCATCCACGGATTTGAAATTCATCTTCAGTGCCAGCAGATCGGCCACGCCGGATTGGTGAGCCACCAGGTCCATTACACGCATATCGTCCCAGGGGGCGGGCAGATCAGGTAAATAGGATCTGACCTTTGCCTGCAGATCCAGTTTATTCTCCTGCACCAGGGTCATCAGCGCAGTGGCAGAAATGAGTTTGGTGCAGGATGCCAATTGAAATGCAGTTTGCCCTGTGTTGGGTATTTTGTATTCAAGGTTTGCATAGCCCATGGTTTTCCGGTAGATCACCTTGCCGTCTTCTATCAGTACCACGGAAATAGCCGGGATATTATTGGCTTTTACACTGCTGTCCAAAAAAAGGTCCAGCGTTTTCTGAAGATTTACCTGCTGTGCCGAGGCCATGACCGTGATCACACTGAATACAAGGGTGAGAATTTGTCTTAATCGTTTCATCTTTTGTTTTTTATTCGTCTTAAATTATCTCCTGGTTAAAAGATTTTAGAAGGACATTATTTCCGCCCCGATGTTGCATATTTATAAATAATATTGTTTTAATATTTTCCAAATATGCGATTTATTGGTTTCCTCCTGGTAGTTGCTTTGATCAACGGCCAGGTTTTTGGACAGAAAGTGGTTTTTGTAATTGCAGATGGTATTCCTGCCGATATGATCGAAAGGGCATCCACGCCAAATATCCGTACAATCATTGCCCAGGGATCTTATACCAGGAGTTATGTAGGAGGCGATAAGGGAAGCTATAACCAATCACCCACCATTTCTGCTGTGGGATATAACAGTGTTTTAACCGGAACATGGGCCAATAAGCACAATGTTTGGGATAACGATATTGCAGCGCCGAATTACAGGTACAAGAATATTTTCAGGATAGTCAAAGAACAGGCTCCGCAAAAAAAGATCGGAGTGTTCAGCAGCTGGCTGGATAACCGCACCAGACTTGTTGGTGATGGTGTGGATTCAGCAGGTTCCGTAAAAGTTGACTATCATGCCGATGGGTTTGAAAACGATACCCTCAAATTTCCGCACGATAAAGCCAAGCGCTATATGCACCTGATCGATGATCATGTGATTGCAGAAGCAGCAAACAGTATCAGGTCAAAAGCGCCGGATCTCTCCTGGGTCTATCTTGAGTATACTGATGATATGGGACATGCACATGGCGACAGTCCGCAAATGGATGAAGCCATTCAATTCCTTGACAGGCAGATGGGGGAACTCTGGAAAGCCATTCAATTCCGTCAGCAGCAACACAAGGAGAAATGGCTGATCGTGATCACTACAGATCATGGACGTTCCGAGAAAGATGGCCGGGATCATGGCGGGCAATCACAACGTCAGCGAACAGGATGGATCGTAGCCAATACGAAACTCAATACTTACGCAAACTATTTTCAGCCAGCTGCGGTGGATATCATGCCAACGATTGCCCGTTTCATGGGAATCAATATTCCTGTAGAAACACTGCGGGAATCTGACGGTATACCCCTGACCGGATCCGTATCTGTCACACGCCCGGTTGTGAATTTCTTCCAGAATAAACTGGATCTGAGTTGGAATGCATTGGATCAGGCAGGAACAGTAAAGATCTGGATATCCACAACAAATCATTTCAAAACAGGAGGCAAAGATGAGTACAAACTGATGGCTGAAGTTCCTGTCACAAACAAACATGCCGTGATCGATGTAGCATCATTGCCTTCAGGTTTCTATAAACTGGTTTTGGAGGGAAAGAATAACACAGTGAATGCATGGTTTGTTATGAAGGAACAATAAGCACTAAACGGGTATTTCAAAACAGAAATTAGCTCCTTCGCCAATATCGCTTTCCACCCAGATCTTGCCGCCCTGGGCCTCAATGAAATCCTTGGAGATGGCAAGTCCCAATCCAGATCCCTTGGATTGGGATCCGGGTACCTGGAAATAACGTTCAAAAAGCCTACCCTGGTACTCTTTAGCAATACCAGGACCAAAGTCTTTAACGGAAAACCGAACTGCACCATTTTGCTGCGAAACAGTCACATGGATTTCATTATCGTTGTGTGAATACTTTATCGCGTTGGTAAGAAAATTATTCAGCACCCAGGTGGTTTTATCTGCATCCACATAAATTTCCGGCAGGTTCTCATCCAGCCGCTTTTCAATAATTATATTCTTGTCCTTTGCCACAGTCATCACTGTTTCAACAGCATTCTTCAAAATAGAAAAAGGATGAACAGTCTGCTTCACAAGCTGGATTCTACCTGCTTCCACCTGCGACATATTCAATAATTCACTCAATATCCTGAGCATTCTCTGGTTATCCCCTTTCAGGCTCTGTATGAGTTCCTTCTGCTCCTGTGACAAAGCGCCGATCCTTTCGTCTTCCAGCAACTTAAGACTGAAATCGGATGAAGCCAGCGGAGTTTTCAGCTCGTGTGAAACGGTGGCAATAAAATTGGTTTTTGCAACATCAAGTTCTTTAAATGATGTTATATTCTTAAGCACTATGACGCGGCTCTTTGATCCTTCCTGGTTCACTTCAATGATCTCCTTGGTAAAATAGTTTTCCCGGCCTTCCACAACCACTTTAAACGGTGATGTCCCTTTCTCTTCCAGGAGAAACCGGAAAAGATCATTCCTCGACATGATATCGCCTGTTTTCCTGCCGACAATGTCTTTTGCGGTAAGTCCAAGGAGACTCAGGGCCTGATCGTTTGCAAAAAGCACCACATCGTTCTTATCAATTCCAACACTGGCATCTTTGAGGCTGTTGATCACAGATTCTGCCCTGCTCTTTTCAAAAATCAGCTTGTTCAGGTTACTGCTTTCGAAATATTCCAATCGCGCAGCCATCTCATTGAATGAATTGGCAAGTTCACCGAATTCATCTTTTGACTCAAACCGGATCCGATGCGAATAGTCTTTTGCACTGATCGCTTTTATTGCGTCATTCAACTTACGGATGGGATTGGTAATGATCGAGGGGAAGTTGAAAGCAAAAGTAAAACCAACCAGAAAGATTATTGATACAAACGCGATCAGAATCGACATGGCATCAGTTGCCCCTTTTTCCGCCTTATCGTTCTTAGATTTGATCGCGTTCATATTGAGGTCAACAATGACGTGAAGCATATGTCTGGCGGTCCGGACGGACAAACTGTCCCCGCTCCGTATTTTTTCGAACGCGAACCGCAGTGAATCCGTAGCTTCTTTCTCGCCCGGTTCTGTGATATTTGACGCCTGACTTGAAAGTGCTTTTTCAAAATCAGCCAGGAATCTTTCCCGATTAAGCGGAATACTATCAAGTACCCTTTGCATGCGGTGACTGTACTCCAATGACTCGTAATTATCCTGAAGTACTTTCTCTGACTCCGTTTTTATTTTATCCAGGTAAAAAATACTGAAGCCCAGTGAAAGGATCAGCAGCAGAAACAGGAAAATAGTTGCCCAACGGATCTTATATTTTACGCTGCTTTTCATGAAAGAATGACAAGGTCTACATCGCTTTTGGTAAGGGTCTTTAACAACTGATTAAAAACACTTGTCTTAAGGATTACCTGCCACAATTTAAGGTGTGGCTTCCCAATACAAACAGTTGTGATGCTTTTTTCTTCAATTGTTTCCAAAATAGCCTTAGCGATATCTGCTTCCTTCTTCTGTATGATATCTGCACCTAACTCAGTGGCATTCTTAAAATTATTGATCAGGAACCTTTGTTTGTTCAATGCAATCTTATCAGTGGCCTCTCCCGGAGTCTGCACATACAGAACAAACCATTGGCTATTGTAATATGATGCCAGCCTTGCCGTTTTCCTGATGATACGCTGGGCTATTGCCTCATTTGAAGAAATACAGGCTAATAGCCTTTCATGCCGAAAAGGGTTTTTTTGGTAACTGATGGAGTGGTCCACCTTCCGTTCCACCTGCCCCGCCACCTCTTTCAAGGCCAATTCCCTTAATTGAAGAATCTTATCCGGCTGAAAGAAATTCGCCAATGCCTGCTGCACTTTAGCATGGTCATAGATCTTGCCTTCCCGTAACCTGCGTATCAGCTCATCTGCAGGAAGGTCAATATTCACCACTTCATCGGCGATCTGTAGTATTTTGTCTGGCACCCTTTCCTGTACTTCGATACCGGTAATGCCTCTGACATCTTCGTTTATACTCTCTATATGCTGGATGTTTACGGCACTGATCACGTTGACGCCGGCATTCAATACGTCCAATACATCCTGCCATCTTTTTTCATTCTTACTGCCAGGGATATTGGTGTGGGCCAACTCATCAATGATCACCACTTCAGGATGTAACAGCAATATAGCCTGGACATCCAGCTCTTCCAGTCGCTTTCCCCTGTAAAAAACTTCCCGGCGGGGAATGATTGGCAAGCCCGTTACCAATTCTTCAGTTTCTTTTCTTCCATGGGTTTCAACGTATGCAATCCTGATGTCAACTCCATCTTTCACCAGCTGATGAGCTTCCTGTAACATGCGATAACTTTTACCTACGCCGGCGCTCATACCGATATATATCTTCAGCTTGCCTTTGCTATTATCAGACTGCTGAACATGTTGAAGCCATTCTTCCGCCGTATAATTTCGTTTTTCAGGCATAATAAACGTTATTCAAGGGAATCAAGCGCTATGTTCAATTTGAGTACATTCACTACGTCTGGCCCTACCGGGTTCGTTTGAATATGCTGATCTACCAGCGCCTTCAACCTTGCCTCCGAAACTCCCCTTTGCTTCGCCACTCTGCTTATCTGTATATATGCCGAAGCAGGTGAAATATGAGGGTCCAGACCGCTTCCGGACGCTGTGACCAGTTCAGCTGGGATCTGCTCTCTGTCAATTCCGGGATTGTGTACCATGAAACTATCTATTCTGGCCTGCACTATTTTCATGTAAACAGGATTTGAAGGTCCAAAATTTGATCCGGCAGAACCTGATGCATTGTATTCAACAGCAGATGGGCGACTACTGAAATATTTGTCGGCAGTAAATCGCTGGCCAATCAGCTCATAGCCCACTGTTCTACCATTCACCACCACAGGAACACCGTTACCACGGCCGGGAACCAGGTTCCCCACCACCGACACCATAGTAAAATAGATAACCACGCAAAAAATCAGCATCGCGAGGGTTAGCCTTACTGAAGGCGATAAATATTTTTTCATACCAATTCTTTTTCTTTTTAAATGATGGTTCCAATAATCAGGTCTATGACCTTTATACCGATGAAGGGTACTATCACACCGCCGATGCCATAGATCAGCAGGTTTCTCCTTAACAATGCACTGGCACCTATGGGCTTATATTTCACTCCGCGTAATGCCAGTGGAATCAATATGGGAATAATGATGGCATTGAATATCACAGCCGAAAGAATTGCTGTTTCCGGGCTTTTCAGGTTCATGATATTCAGCCCCTGCAATGCGGGCAGCGCAGCCACGAACAAGGCCGGAACAATGGCGAAATATTTAGCCACATCATTGGCAATGGAAAATGTGGTCAGGGTCCCCCGGGTGATAAGCAACTGTTTTCCAATTTCCACCACTTCAATAAGTTTAGTAGGATCATTATCCAGGTCAACCATATTACCTGCTTCTTTAGCGGCCTGGGTTCCACTATTCATAGCAACACCTACGTCAGCCTGGGCCAGGGCAGGTGCGTCATTGGTTCCGTCACCCATCATGGCTACCAACTTTCCCGAATGTTGCTCAGCCTTTATGTAATTCATCTTGTCTTCCGGTTTCGCCTCTGCTATAAAATCATCAACGCCGGCCTTCTCCGCTATATATTTTGCCGTCAGCGGGTTGTCGCCGGTTACCATAACAGTCTTAACTCCCATCTTACGTAAGCGTTCAAACCGCTCCTGGATACCAGGTTTGATGATATCCTGTAGTTCTATCACCCCCCTGACCTGATCGCCTTCGGCCACCACCAGTGGCGTGCCTCCGTTTTCCGATATCAGCCTGACCCTTTCATCGATGGCTGGTGGAACCTTTTGCCCTCCTTTCATTACCAGTTGCCTGATCGTATCCTGGGCACCTTTCCGGATCCTTATTCCGCTCGCCAGGTTGACCCCGCTGCACCTGGTTTCAGCAGTAAATCCAATGAACTCCATGGAAGGATCTTTCTTTCGCTGAATACCTTTCTGCTGAGCCAATTCTATGATCGATTTACCCTCAGGCGTATCATCCGCAAGGGAACTCAACACAGCGAGTTCGATAAAGCATTTCTCATCAGTATCAATGGCCGGATAGAAATTGGTAGCCTTACGGTTACCGATCGTTATTGTTCCGGTTTTATCCAACAACAAAGTGTCAATGTCTCCTGCAGTTTCCACAGCCTTACCGCTCTTGGCAATTACATTTGCCCGCAAAGCCCGGTCCATACCCGCGATACCTATCGCACTCAATAATCCGCCGATAGTTGTAGGGATCAGGCAAACGAAAAGAGAGATGTATGCGGCGATGGTAATAGGAGTATTTGCATAGTCTGCAAATGGTTTGAGGGTAACACAAACGATGACAAATACAATGGTGAACGAAGCAAGCAGAATAGTAAGCGCTACCTCATTAGGTGTTTTCTGCCGGTTCGCACCTTCCACCAGGGCGATCATTTTATCCAGGAATGTCTCACCAGGTTGAGTGGAGACTCTTACAATGATCCTGTCTGACAACACTTTTGTTCCGCCAGTAACGGAAGATTTATCTCCTCCGGCTTCCCTGATCACAGGGGCGGATTCACCCGTAATAGCACTTTCGTCAATAGTAGCAATTCCTTCTACGATCTCACCATCCATGGGAATGATGTCTCCAGTTTCACAAACAAACCGGTCACCCAGTCTTAGTTGCGAAGAACTTACCATGATCACCTGCTCCTCCAGGCTTTTATCAACCGGGGCGATCAACTTTGCAGGAGTGTCCTGCCTGGTTTTGCGAAGACTATCGGCCTGGGCCTTGCCCCTTGCTTCAGCAATGGCTTCCGCAAAATTGGCAAATAACAACGTCATAAAAAGTACTAAGAATACCGAAACATTATACCCCACACTCCCCTGGGTTCTGTTGCCTGTTAATACAGATTCCAATACAACCCCTGCCATGATCAGTGTTCCCAATTCCACAGTGAACATTACTGGATTCCTGATCATCTTGGCCGGGTTCAATTTTATAAAAGACTGCTTCACTGCAGTGCTCAATAAAGCGGGATCAAAAAGGCCATAAGCTTTCCTTTTATGTACAGACATATAGAGCAATGAATTAGGTGATTGAAAAATATTCCGCCAGGGGTCCAAGAGTCAATGCCGGGAAAAACGCCAATGCAGTGATGATGACTATTACCGCAAACGTCATCGCACCAAATGTGTAACTGTCAGACCTTAATGTCCCTGCAGTTTGTGGCACATATTTCTTATTGGCCAGTATCCCCGCAATGGCAATGGGTCCAATGATGGGCAGAAATCGCCCGATAAGCAGTACAATCCCAGTTGTCAGATTCCAGAAAATATTATTATCTGCCAGTCCCTCAAATCCGCTTCCATTGTTCGCAGCAGAAGAACTGTATTCATATAACATTTCACTGAAGCCATGTGAACCAGGATTGTTAAGCCAGCCAGACGGTTTGATCGCCCATGCTGCATTTGGTGCATGCACCAATACATAACTCGACAGGGCAGTGAACGCCAGAATGAGTAATGGGTGGAGTATAGCTATGATGGAAGCGATCTTCATTTCCCTGGCTTCGATCTTCCGTCCCAAAAATTCAGGAGTACGGCCTACCATCATGCCGGATACGAAAACCGCAATGATCAGGAAGATGAAATAATTTAAAATTCCTACTCCGCAGCCGCCATAAAATGCATTGGTCATCATACCAAGCATTTGCATGGCACCTGATAATGGCATGGTACTATCGTGCATGCTATTGACCGAGCCAGTAGAGATGACAGTAGTAACAATACTCCAATAGGCTGATATAGCTGGCCCAAATCTGACTTCCTTTCCTTCCATCGAACCGGTAGACTGGGCAATTCCCAATCTCTGAATTTCAGGATTACCCCTGATCTCCGATATCACGGTGGGAACAAGAAGGCAAAAAAATCCAAGCGTCATCACACTAAAAATGACCACTGAAAGTTTCTTCCTGTTGAGGTAGAACCCCAGGGCAAATACCAGTGCAAGCGGCACAATCACCTGTGCGATCAGTTCAACTGTATTGGTGAAATAATTTGGATTCTCAAAAGGATGAGCCGAGTTGGCCCCAAACCATCCTCCGCCATTTGTACCAAGATGTTTGATCGCGATCATGCCAGCGGCAGGACCGCGACTTACACCCACCGAATCACCCTGGACAGTAACAATATCGTCCCTGTTGGCAAAAGAAGCAGGCGTTCCACTGAATGCCAGTAAAATGGCCATCACAAAACTCAAAGGGAATAAAATTCTGGTGATCGACTGAACAAAAAATACCCAGAAGTTCCCGAGATTTTCGGATGCCTTTTCCCTCAATGCCTTAAATAGCACAAACACCATGGCAATACCAGTTGCGGCCGATACAAACTGAAAAAATGTGATCACAGCGATCTGCGAGAGATAGCTAAGCCCCGTTTCGCCGGAATAATGCTGCAGATTGCAATTCACCATAAACGAGATCGCAGTATTGAAGGCAAGATCCGGGGACATCGACTTAATTCCACCAGGATTGAGGAATAGGCTGCCCTGTGAGATCAGCATGCCGAATCCATAAATAAACCAGATCAGATTTATGGTTAGCATCGATTTCAAATGTTGCTTCCAATTCATCTCTTCCTGCGGATCTATACCACTGAACTTGTATATGACGCGTTCAACCGGTGCCATAAAGTTCCAGGACGATTTTTCGCCTTTCAGCCAATGGGCGATGGCTTTCCCTAATGGAATGGCCAGGGCCAGACTGAGTCCATATGTAAGAATTACACCTATAATTTCCTTATACATGTGGACGCCATTTAAAACTTTTCCGAATTAACCAGCACATACCATAAATAGAAGAATACAAGCATGGCGAGTATAAAAATTATGAGCATCATTGTTTTAAATTTTATTGAAGTAATCAATGCATTTAAAAAAAAGTAAGAAACAGACGAGGACTGAAATAATCAGAATAACAGAAAACAACATGGTTATTGATTTATTTAATAATTATCCTGATCTTGATCAGTACCAGGGCAATCAGACAGATTGCAGTCAACCAGGCTATACCCACTAAAAGCATGTCGTATCTGTTTCGTCTGCCTAACATGCCTATTAATCAACCAACCACATACCAAATAAGACAGACTGATATGATGTACGGCTGAAAGCCCCGGCCGTATTGATTTTCAGGCGCTGGTTGATTTACTTGAAGAACAAACAATAAAAGAAAACCCTCTCAAAATGAGAGGGTCCATTATCAAAATGAGAAGTTCATTTACTCAATCCGTATTCTTCAAGCTTCCTGTAAAGAGTTGCCAGGCCGATCCCCAGCAACTGGGCGGTTCTGGTTTTATTAAAGCCTGTATATTCAAATATTTTCCTGATATGGTCTTTCTCAACCTGTGCCAGCGCAAACGGGGAAAACACCTCCTGAAGCCGCATCTCCGAAGGCAGATCCCTTAGATCCAGGTCATCGTTCTCTGAAAGGATAACCGCCCTTTCCATGACATTTCTCAATTCACGGATATTTCCCTTCCACGTATAATCCTTTAATATCTCCCGGGCTTCAGGTAAAATATTCAAAGGTTGTCGTCCCTCCCGCTGAGCAAATACATGTAGGAAATAGTTGGCCAGGTCTATAATGTCTTCCCTCCTTTCTTTCAAAGAAGGTAGAGAAATTGTAAATGTATTCAGCCTGTATAACAGATCCTCCCTGAAATGTCCGTCTTGCACCTCTTTTTGCAGATCACGATTGGTGGCAGCAATGATCCGGACAGACAGTTTGGTAACCTTTGTATCCCCAAGTTTGATGAATTCCCCGTTCTCCAGCACCCGTAGCAGTTTTGCCTGGAGATCTACATTCATCTCGCCGATCTCGTCGAGAAATAATGTACCCCCGTCTGCCACTTCCATCAGGCCTTTTTTGTCTTTCACCGCACCCGTATAAGCGCCAGCTTTATGGCCAAACAATTCACTTTCCAATAATTCCTTTGTAAATGCACTGCAATTAACCGCCACAAATGGACCTTGTTTTCTGCCGCTGGCTGAATGAATGGCTTTGGCAAATACTTCTTTCCCTGTACCTGTTTCACCTAATAATAAAACCGTAGTATTAGTTGGAGCGATCTTCTCAGCCAATTCAATACATCGCTGAATAGCCCTGCTGTTCCCGATTATGGACTGAAACGTAGTGCTGCTTTCCGCATGGATCTGGATCGCTTCTTTCTTTTTAGACCTTACTTTCTCAGTTGCCTGCGACAGCAATGGTATGATCCGGTCGTTATCATTCCCTTTGGTAATATAATCAAACGCCCCATTTTTTATGGCCAGAACACCGTCGGCAATATTCCCATAGGCGGTGAGAAGAATGATCTCGATCAATGGGTATTTAGCTTTTACATCTTTTACAAAACCAATCCCGTTCCCATCAGGCAATTTCACATCACAAAGGATCACATCCACATCCTTTCTCTTAATAATATCTTCTGCAGCTTTTAATGTGGCAGCCTCTTCAACCTGGTATCCTTCAAGGGCCAGGATCCTGACTATCAGTTTTCGTAATCCCTCTTCGTCGTCTATGATCAATATTTTACCAACCATAATTAAAAGTAACAAAGTTGGAGAAACCACGGACCTGATAATAATAACTGATCCAGGGATGGCCACAATTATTGCATGATATTATATTCAAATAACAATTGGCATTATATACAAAATGCCCCCTGAGACCAGGGAGCACGTCTTTATCCTTAGGGGGGAATTAATTGTAACTACTATTCAGGCATATTCTCTGCAATGGGAATGTTTCTCCAGAAATGAATGTGCCATTGCGGCAAAACAAGCTACATGCTCATCAAAATCGGATAGACTGATTGCTTTAGTCATACAGGCGAAGACTCCATTTTCACGGGCAGTTCGTGCAAACAGGGCATTGATTGTAGTTGAATAGATCACTACAGGTATATGCCTGATGCTGGCCCTGCTTTTTATCTTCGTCAATGTTTCCATTCCGTTCATCAAAGGCATATTATAGTCAAGTATGATCAGGGAAGGCATTTCTTTAAACAAAGCCGGGCGGTCAAAACAGGCCAAAGCACCTGGGCCGGAATTAAAGGTCCTGGTACTCACTCCATGCGGTTCCAATGATGATACCATCATTTCAAGGTCATCTTCATCGTCGTCGATCAGGAATATAAAAGGCTTTTCTTCGTACATAGTTAATTTTAGGTGGAAGGCTTAAAGCTCCGACTATTCGTCCAACCATTCGTTACACCATTCACAGCAATTCTTGCAGGATTCACAGATTATGCCCACAAAGTGAGCCCGAACACCTGCTGGCCCAATAAATCGTATATTACCTTAACCTCCGGATAGGCTTAAAACCTTACATGAAACTCATTATCAAAAATATGGTAAGCCTGCGGTGCAAAATGATCGTCAAATCTGAGTTGGAAAAGTTGGGTTTACACCCTCTTATTGTTGAACTGGGTGAGGTAACGATCATGGAACCCATCACACCGGAAACCCAGATCGAGCTGACAAAATCTTTACAGAAATTCGGTTTTGAGCTGCTGGAAGACAAGAAAAGTATTCTCATTGAAAAGATCAAAAACATCATCATTGAGATGATTCATTACAGCGAAGAACCGCCCCTGTTGAACTTTTCAAGCTTTCTCAGTGAAAAAATGAATTACGACTATAATTACCTGTCCAACCTGTTTTCTGAAGTCAAAGGCACCACTATAGAACATTATATCATTTCCCACAAGATCGAACGGGCAAAAGAACTGCTTGTCTATAATGAACTGACCCTGACGGAAATTGCCGAAAAACTGCACTACAGCAGCGTAGCTCATCTATCCAACCAGTTTAAAAAGGTTACGGGCCTTACACCTTCATTTTTCAAGAAAATGAAGCATAAGCGGTTTATTACCCACGAAAATCTCTGATTATTTCTTAATACCATACGCTTAACATAACAAGGAATCTTGCAACAATTCACTGCAAATGTGTAATAATATGCTGGTCTAATAGGTTGATATTTACCATAGTCTCTAAAATATCTATATGAACAACTATACGGACACAAAGGAACTTGAAAAATCGAAAACACATATTGTGGTAGAGATCATTGAATACATACCCAATTCAACTTTAACCAAGACCATTATTAAAAAAACAACGGGAAATATCACCGTAACATCAATGGATGCAGGTGAAGAGCTGGCGGAAAATATATCTCCATTTGACATGTTTATCCAGATCATCGACGGATCCGCCCATGTTGTGATCAACAGCAAAGATTATAAACTAAGACTTGGAGAAGGGATAATCATTCCCGCGCATGCATCCCATTGTTTCAGCGCCAACGAGCAATTCAAAATGATCTCAACCGTATTCAAAAGCGGCTATGAGATCTGATCCCAAGTCCTTTTCACCATTAATAAAAAGAAATATGATTCATTCAAATACAAAAAATATTGCCCCCAGATCTGCATTAGTATTATTCTCGCTGGTGATGCTGACCATGTTGAATTCCTGTGCTAAAAAAGTATCCTTTCAAACATCCACTGTCGTGCCTGCCGCTGAAGGTTCCGTCAAACTTACAAAAGACAATAACCATAACTACGGAATAAAAATATACCTGGCCAACCTGGCAGAACCAACCAGACTGCAGCCTTCTAAAAGCTCATATGTAGTATGGATGGAAACAGACGAAAATTCAACGAAAAACATTGGTCAGATCAATACCTCTACAGGATTCATGTCAAGCAAACTGAAAGCCTCTTTTGAAACAGTTTCACCGGTGAAACCTACCAAGATATTCATTACGGCTGAAGATGAACCGGGTGTTCAGTACCCTGGAACGCAGGTTGTATTGACAACTCAAGCATTTTGATCCGTAGCCGTTGACATCTTGAAAACATATTCGGTATGGTTTAATCTATAGTAGGATGCCCTCCGAAAACAAATGCCCCTTGTTGATCAAGGGGCATTTTAATTTTAAACAGTTAGTTTGCCTTCTATGGAATCGTCCATGGTTTTGCCTATTACGGCACCCGCAACTCTTTTAATAAAACCTATGGCGCGGTTGTGTTTGGTATCCCAATAATATCCTTCCTGGGGTACTACTTTGATGATGGAGATTCTTGGATCATCCTTGCCTTCAGTGAACCAGGTTTTAAAAAGCGGACTCCAGAGTTCGTTGATCAGGCTCTGATCGTCGCTTAATGTTGCTTCACCATATAGTTGCAAAAAGTCAGTATACTCCGATCCCTGGAACAATAGCTGGACGAAGGGATCCTGCTTCAGTTCAAGATTCTTGAAACTATCTTTGGCACTTAGAAACCAGAGATTACCATCATCGTCCAGTTTTTGCAAAGCCATAGGCCTGGTGTCAAACGGTTTCCCTGTTCTGATATTTGTACAGAAAAAACAGATGGAAGATTTATCCGTCAGTTCTTTGATCTTTTTCTTTGCGGCTTCTCCTTCAAGAAATTCGAAGTTGCCTTCTGCTTGCTGTTTGTTAATACTGTCCATACCGGGTGTATAACAAATTCAATACCCGCCAGAAATTATACTACAGCTTATTTAACAAGCATGGGAAATATTTTCCTGATCTCCTCCTGCGAAGGTTGCTTGCCGTATTCGCAAATTTCAAAAGCCTCTACATATTTCACTTTTGCTGCCCTGTCTGCTCCATACCATTGCTCCAGAGAAGTTTTAAGAGCTGGAGTGATCTCCCGTGCCTGGCGTTTTAATAGCCATGGTTCCCGTTGTGAATGGTCTTTGGGCACGTCATCGTAATATCCGCCGATCCAGGGCAGCCATTCGAAGTATTGTGACTCGTGTGCAGCAAGTGCATGCACTTTTTTATCGATCACAGAACTGATATCAATGGTGATATCAGGGCGGAATGGATTGGGCCTCTGGAACCGGTCTTCAAAATATAAGAACACAGGATTTTTAGCCAACGGAGCAACATCCGGAGCCACATTTGGTACCGCCACCATATAGGCCGCATCCTGCACCAGCACACCAGTATAACGATGGTCAGGATGATAATCGTTAGGCCTGGGGGCGATCACCACATCGGCTTTCCATTCCCTGATCTTCCGGATGATCTGAAGCCTCACATCCAATGAAGGAAGCAGTTCCCCATCATGATTGTCCAGCACATCGTAGGTAACGCCAAATCGCTTCCCGGCCTCTTTGGCCTCGGCCATTCTTCGCTTGGCCAATGCCCCACCACCCTGGGTTTGATGCCCTGCGTCTCCATTGGTGACCGAAACAAATTTTACTGCATGCCCCATGGAAGCCAGTAAGATGGCCGTACCGCCACCATCGCCATCACAATCGTCTGGATGAGCGCCGATCATGACGATGCGCATCTGACCCATACCTGATTGCACGAAGAACAGAACGCCTATCAAGAGCATTATTTTTTTCATCTGCCAGGATTTAAGAATTATCTAGCTAATTTAACCACCTCCCCGGTTCTCACACTCTCATCACAGGCAAAAGCAACACGCAATGAATTGACCGCATCGTCGATATGATCTTTGAGATCAACATCTTCCCGGATCGCTTTAAGGAAAAAAGCCTGCTCACGGTTGCAAAGTTCCTGGTGATCTGGTTCATCTGTAAGATCGATCCATTCATCTGCCTTGGTGAATTCATTCTTATCATTGATATCGGCATGATGCCATTTCAATGATTCTGTTTTGGTATGTGCTTCCACCGAATCCGATTTGCCTTTTCCTCCTGCTTCCTTGGCCACAATGGAAACACAGCCTTTAGGACCGATCACGTCTTTCACAAAAAAAGCAGTTTCACTGATCATGGGTCCCCATCCTGCCTCATACCATCCCACTGACCCATCTTCAAAACGGATCTGCAACTGACCATAGTTATAATTGCCTTCAGGGATATCGTCGGTGAGTCGGGCACCGATAGCCGTAACCTGTATTGGGTTTGAACGAACCATCTGGCACATCACATCAATATAATGAACGCCGCAGTCCACAATGGGACTCAGACTTTTCATCAGGTTCCGATGAACATCCCACATATAGCCATGACTCTGTTGATTGAGATTCATGCGCATCACCAGGGGCTTACCCAATTGTTGGGCAATATCTATGAATTTGATCCACGAAGGATGATGCCGCAGGATGTAGCCGATCACCAATTTCTTTCCGGCTCTTTTGGCGGCATTTGCCACCCGCTCTGCCCCTTCAACAGAGTCGGCAATGGGCTTCTCCATGAATACGTGGCAACCCTTGTCAAAAGCCATGATGGCAAATGACTCATGGGTATCAGGATAAGTTGAAATACAAACAGCATCGGGTTTGGTCTGTTCCAGGGCCAGTGCATAGTCACTGAACAGAGCATAGCCACCGCCCAGTTTCTCGTTCAGCACCTCTTTACTTTTACCGGTAGAAACAATGCCACAGATCTCGAAGCCTTCAATGGTCTTGAATGCCATGGCGTGCGAAGCGCCCATATTACCGCAGCCAACAACAAGTACTCGAATTAAATCAGGTGTAGCCAAGTTATTAAGTTTTAATTATATCTATTGAAGGGTCTAAAGTTATAGCAATGGGCGTTTCAAAATTCTAAAAAAAATTACATCACCCGGTTACATTTTGAATTCCCGCGGTGACAAATATGGAGATCCCGGAGATTATTCATAAAATCAAGCTAAGGTTTCCATGCGCTTTAGGCTGATGAGATGTATTTATTAACTTTATGACGGTCATGAAACTTGTTGCCATTTATATTTCCTGTTTATTACTGGTAGTCAGCTGCAAAAAAGAAGGCGGCTCTGTACCTCCCCCAACAGATGGCAAGTTGTCATATGCAAATGATATTTTCTATGTAAAAGCCACAGATTATGTGGTTTCACCGCAAAATACAGGAGCAGGTTTGTATACCGCCTTCCCCGCCAACCTGAATATTGATCCCACTACAGGCGCTATCACTATCTCTATAAAAGATAAAGCCGGAAAAGCTACCCAAACGGGCCTGAAGTATAAGATCAGTTATACATCGTCAACCGGAAAGAAGGACAGCACTATTATCACCCTCGCAGGTATCAATTTCCAGGATAAGATCTACCTGCTTTCCCAGAACGATACCCTGGTCAGTCCCATTTATAATGCCACCCCGGGCCAACAGTTTCCCGGAGGTAATTTTTCCCAATCCAATGGCAAATTATCCATAGATCCTGCAACGGGAAAGATCAACCTTAAGAAAAGTATACAGAACGGCTTATTTAATGATGATCCTCAGAACAGCAACTGGCGGGTGGTCAATATCAGGTACAGTGTCAATGATGCATCTGCAGTATCGGACAAGAATAACCTCGATGTAGTTGTGTATTATTATACTTCCGTCCAGAATATCCCCAGTAATGTGAGTACTGCCATGCGAGAGCACCAGAATTTATTACTGGGCATTGACCCCGTGCTGATTCCTCAGACCAACGCGCCGGTGGATAATGACATAAAAAATATAGTCTCGGCAGCGAGACCACGTCCGCCCTGTATCATTATCTTAGGGCAATAATGCAACTGCCTCCCATTCTGTTCCGGCTCTTCCTGTTCATCCCGGCCCTTGGTGCTTTCATTCTTGTTGCATCACAGGATCTTAAAAAAAGCACTGCCCAGATCAGGAATGAATACCAGAAAGCTTTCGGGTATTATGAACAGGCGAACAAACTGGGGAATTCTCCATCTTATAACGAACAAACTGAAATGCTTTTGAACAGGAAAGCATTGGAAGGTTTAAAGAATACAATTGCCCCGCTTTCCAACTCACCCCTTCGATCAGATTCCTTACTATTCCGTATTTATTTCACCATCGGCGAACTGGAACACTATTTCGAAAATTACCAGGAGGCACTTGACAATTACCAAAAAGCATTAACCATACAACCGGAATCCGGGCTACAGGACTCGGTAGTTTTTAAGCCCCTGCTTTATTCGGGGATCATTTATTATAACCGGGGGAAACTTGATAGCGCAGGATCAGTTTTCCTGAAAGCAGATTCTATCCAACAACATTATACAAATACCCTCAATGAAAGTCAGCGCCTGTACAATACACTGGGCGTATTGAGTTACGAGGCCGGAGATTACCGGCAAGCCAAAAATTATTTTAAAAAGGCACTGGAGCTGATAAAAAAAGATGACCCCTATTACCTGGATCTTAAAAGCAATTATCTCATTAACCTGGCACAGATGCAGGTTAAGCTCCAGGAATATGATGAAGCTCTTGCTAATTATGAACAACTCCTGCCATTGAATAAAAACCTCGACGAGGTCTATCATAATATGGCCCTGATCCGGGTTGAACAAAACAAACCAGCTCAGGCCGTAGAGCTATTAAAGAAAGTGAATTTTCAGGGCGCAAAACGCATCAGGCTATACAACAGTTTTGCCAGGGCCTATTTCGAACTGAATGACCATATCCGCTGCCGTTACTATCTCAATGCCGCCATGAAAATGTATGAGCATGGAGATAAAGATCTTTCTGCTTATGGAACTACGCTCAGGCTATTAGGCAACCTCGCTGCAGCAGAAGATTCATCAGAACTGGCTATAAAATATTATACCGGGGCCCTTCCCTGTTTTTACCCTGCATACCATAACAGCTCTGAGTATCAGAATCCAACGAAATTCAGCGGCATTTTCTCTTATATCAACCTCTACCAGGTATTGCTGGACAAAGCTTCCGCATGGCATAAGTTATTCGTTGTTTCTGGTAAAACAGAATTTGGTGAACAGGAACTGAATACTTACCGATCAGCCTATGCGCTACTTGATTATGTACTCGAAACCTATGAAACAGATGAGGCCAGGCTTTTCATCAATAAATCACGCTACCGCACACACGATAATCCCATCCATATTGCCTTTGAACTGTATAACAGAACAAAAAACCTGAAATACCTCGAAGCATTATACGAGATAGACCAGCAAAACAAAGCCTCCGTGTTGACTTTGAATATGGTTCGCAGCAGGTTGTTAAGTAATAAGCCATCAGACCAGGAGATACTGCCTTTAAAAAAACAGATCACCCGGCTGGCACTCCAGGCTGCCGCCACCAAAGACAGCACCAAGCTGGCTGAACTGGATAAACAGATCCTTGACCTTGAGCTTAACCTGGCAAAACTAAGGGCCCACAATCCAGGTCTGACCACTCTTTGGCAGAAATTGCCCACCGTACATTTTATCCAGAACGAACTGCTTGACAAGAGATCCGCATTATTATCATATCATCTTACGGCAGATTATATCACAACCACACTGATCACAAATAAAAAATTCCTGGTAACAAGAAAAAAATTGCCCGCGGATTTTAAAACCACGGTGCACAAATTCATTTCAGCACTTCAATCTCCCGGCTCAACTATTCCAAAAGCCGTCTCCAATTCACTGTATCATCTTGTTTTTGATGAGGCAGCTTCCGAACAACCTGAAAGACTGATCATTATTCCCGATGATGAACTGACTTATCTTCCCTTTGAAAGTTTGCAGGATGAACAGGGAAAATATGCGATACAGCATTTCTCTATTCAATACCAATATTCAACTGCTTTCCTGGAAAAGCAAACATTAAAAGTCAATACAGGATCTGCTATTTCACTTGCTCCATTTGCATCTGGCGGTGCAGGAAGCCTTTCACCGTTACCATTTTCAAGAGAGGAGATCAAAGACAACCGGGGACTCGTATATTATGACGATAGCGCCACAAAAAATGTTTTCCTCCAAAAAGCAGGTGAGTCAGATCTGGTACATCTTGCCACCCACGCAAAAGCAAGCTTTGCAACCGGCGGAACTTATCTTGTTTTCAAAAAACAAGGCGGCGGAACCGATTTGCTTTATGAAGAGGAGATCTACAATATGGATCTCAGAAAAACCAAACTGGTGCTACTCAGTGCCTGCGAAACCGGTTCGGGAGAACTGATGGAGGGAGAAGGCATCATGAGCCTGAGTCGTGCTTTCACATACGCCGGCTGCGATAATATCATTACGAGTTTATGGAAAGCCGATGACCAATCCACCGCATATATCACAAAAAAGATTCATTATTATCTTGATAAAAATTACAGCATAGATGAAGCCATTTGCCAGGCAAAATTGGATCTTCTTAAAGAAGAAGGCATCAATCCCAGGCTAAAACATCCTTACTACTGGTCGCACCTGGTTTTTATCGGCAACTACCAGCCTCAGGCAGATTTAAAATGGAAGCAGGTTCTGGTTGCGGCATTTGCCATTCTCGTTGTGTTACTATTGTTTGCATGGAACAGGTCCCGCAGGAACTCATAAATTCTTAAAAGCGATCTTATTCAACAATAATTCCGTAACTGCACTGTGATACAAATGACCGGGATCATCATGAATGGCTTTGAATAATTCATAGGATTTTTCATATTGCTTCTGAGCCAGCCAGGTGAATGCAAGATAGTAATCAGCATCATCCCGATGAGTGGTTGACTGCTGCTGAATAGCCGTCAACCATGCTTCTGCTTTATCATATTGTTTCTCATGTAAAAATGAAAGGGCAATGATCAGGCTGTCCTGTGAACCCAGGTCTTTTCTGCCTGCATTCCGGATGAGTTCCGCATAGTTCTTTTGATTGTATTGCCCGCTGATGCCTGATGGTTTGCCATCTCCCCTCGCCTGGGTTACAGAGAATTCCACATAATGATCCTCAAAAATCTGATCCGCCTGCATTTTATAGACCCACCATCCGCCTAACATAGCTAAGCCGATCACAATGCTTGCTGCCAGGCTCATGGTACGGCGGGAGAACATTCTGACTGTTCTGCCGGCCCCGGGTTTAACAGCCAATCGCTTAGTCGACATTTCCTTGTGAATACCCTTTACTTTCTCAGACAAACCTCCAAACTTCACAGCATGAATAGCGAGCTTCAGCTCTTCAAGCTGTTCCCTCAAAGCAGGATCAGCTTCCAATCGCTTTTCAATGTCAACCTTTTCAGCGGCATCCATATCTCCATCCAGATATCGGACAAGTGTATCATGTATGTCAAATTCACTCATGGAGAAGTGTTTTAAATTGTTGATATAACTGCGCATCGGACTTCATCATCTCTGCCAGCTTCTTCAAACATTTTGATTTTTTGTTACGAACCACCTGTTCGTTCTCGTAATTCAGGGTGCTTACGATCTCCTTCATTGGCTTGTCTTCGTAATAGAACTGAAGCAAAATCTTTTTACAATTCTCGCCGATCGTGTCCATCAATTTCAGGAGCTGGTGACTGCTTTGTTGCTGTTCCAGTGCTGATTGTGCGTCAGATTCAACATGGGCACTCAATTGTTCAAACTTGGTTTCCCGCAACTGCGCCCGGCCTCTTTTTTTCATTTCGTTCCTCCAGATATTACGATTAAGGGCAAAAAGAAAAGTACCAATCGACGCTTCGCCCCTGAATTTTCCCTGCTTCACCGTGTGGATGAATGCGATCACAGTTTCCTGGAAAATGTCATCCGCATCCTGTTCACTCCCGTTATTCTGCAAAACGAACTGGCAAAGTGGACCGTAATGTGCCTTGTACAGGTACCTTATGGCATCAGTTTCCGCCGCCCCGGTTTGATTCAGCGCATTCACTATCCAGTCATCAGTCATTTGTTTGCTTAGATCCATGTAAGATTTCGTGAATCTAATCTACTGATTTTTGCTGTTCGCTATCATTCCAGATCAATGACGGTGGACTTCACACTCATCTTCAAGATTGTTCAGATTTTCTGTGATCCTTTTATACAGGTTGCCATTCACTGAGCTGGTGATCCTGATCTCTCCATTCACCCTTTCTGCCTTCGCAAGATCTGAAGCAGAAATACCTCCCAGTACCAGGTTCAGATCTATTATCGTAGTCAGGTTGTAATTGCTTCCCGGATCGATGGTCACATTGTTTTTCTCACTCTTCACCTCCAGGCTTTCAAATGACTGGAAACTGACCGGTATAGCTATGCCATTATTGGAGAAACTGCCTTTCAACTCTAAAGAAGGCTGTCCTGACAGCGCCTCAAGGTTGGTCTTAAGCTCTACTTCATCGTAAGTTCCCGGAGGGATATTCAGGTTACCAGCAACAGGGGTATTGGCGAAAAGGTCAATGGCCTGCTGGGCATTAGACTTGAATTCGATCTCTGAACCAGATTTTTTTGCTTCAAATTTCACCAAGGTAGCCTGGGCTTTTGCTGCAGTCCACGACAAAGAATCTTTGCTGATACTATTCAGAACAGTAGAATTACTGCTGGCTCTGAGCATAGAAGAAACCTGGGGTATACTTCCGGCACCATTACTGTTATCTTTTTTGCAGCTTGTGTATGAAACCAAACTCACGAATACGGCGATGATCATTATTGAATTTTTCATATTACCAGTTTATTATTAGTGTCCGGTACGGTTTAATATGTAACCGCTCCTGGCAAAATATTTCGAATAAAAAAAGGCCGCATCACGCGGCCCATTTTCATCGGATGGTATTGGTTTTTAAACGTGCTCTTCCTTAACCAAAGATCCAGCAGGGGTAAAAATAGCCTGCCATTTTACGCCGCCCCTGTAGAACTCGGCTTTATAATTGCCGTCACTTAGTTTTTTCCATTGGATATTGGTAGCATCAGGATACCTGGTGTTGAATGCGGCAAGCACTGCAGATGGCACATTGACCGTGTTATTCCCTCCACCTCCATTTGGATTGTCTTCCCCCGCTTTAGCGGCGGCGACAACGTCATTCCCACCTGGGAGGTCTTTGCTGCAGGATGTCATTAAAACTGAACCTACGATGATTGCTGCGATGATCTTTTTCATGACTCAAAAAATTTGGATAGTTATTGATGTGTATGATATTGGTAAAAGCAGCAGGCGGAAATGTAACCGCCGGGAGAAAAATTATTTAATTTCCCATCCGGTTTTAATTGCGTAACTTTTAGTACTCTTCAACACAGATTCTACATCCCCCGGATCTCTACCCTCACAAAGCCCTTAAATACAGGTAAATAGCAAGATTGGCCTGCCTTTTTAGAATCTGTCCCACCATACGATAAAATCTCAGATCCATGAAAGCATTAAGACAAGTTCTTATATCAAGCTTTCTCTTTTTCTCCGCAAATACCTTTGCGCAGCAGGATGGTATTCTTTTTCTGACAGCTGGAAAACTGGATTCACTTTCTTTTTCAGTTGATATAGAACAGTCATATTTTGAACATGCTCATCCGGAAAGTCTCAGCAACGTCAACTGGAAATATCACGCAGGCGATGATCCCCAATGGAAGAGTCCAACATTTGACGACAGCAACTGGAAACTATTAAATACCGATTTCAACCCTGACAGCATTCAAAAAGGTGAATGGAAGGGGATCGGATGGTTCAGGCTGAAAATTATCATAGACTCTTCCCTGCGAAATAAAGCTCTATCACTTGTACTCACCCATTTCGGTGCTTCGGAAGTCTATTTTGACGGTTATTTATTAAACCGATATGGACTTCCCTCATCGAATCCGAATGAAGAAAAGACTTTTCGCCCATTGAATCTGCAACCGATAACCTTGCCGCTTTCCGACCATAATGAATACCTCCTTGCAGTCAGATATTCTTTTCACGACGCAGAGAGGATCATAGACAGATACATGAAAGGAGCCTTTTTCAATTACGATAATCCGGGATATGCGGGCTTCAAAGTGCATTTTGCCAGTTCAAGGGAGTCTATCGATCTGTTTGGGAAATCGCTTAAAAACAATCTCCTGTATGTCACTATAACATTCACAACATTATTTCTGATCGGGTGTTTCCATATCTCCCTCTACCTTTTTTATGCAAGGGACCGTTCAAATTTCTTTCTCGCCATCCTGAATTTTACAGTGGCCTGCTTCATTTTTGCTGACTGGCTTCCATCCTACACAAATCTTGGACTGCGATCGGCTATGTTAAACAACCTGATCGTATGGATATCATGGAACTTCTGGGTGCCGGTTCTCATCCTGGCTTATTATTCCGTCTTTTACAGGAAACTTCCCTGGTTTGCCTGGCTTTATTTTATCGGTGTTATTATCATGGTGATCGATTGGATCAGTCCCATTCATTTTTACTTTAAAATACATAACTGGCTCATGTATATTGCCTGGGTTGATATGGTGAGGATCTTCATCAGATCTGTAATGAGAAAAGAAAGGCATGTATGGATCGTAGCAATCGGAGTGCTGCTGAGTCAAACAGCCTGGATACTATATCAAACTCCCATTTCTATAGTCAGATCCATTGATAACATTTCTGTGTATATCATAGCGCTTGCAGTTCCTGTTTCATTACTGATGTTCAATGCACTCAGAACTGCCAGAACAACGATCAACCTGGAAAATCAGCTGGCAGAGGTCTTACGCCTGTCGGAGCTTTCTAATCAACAGGAACTGGAAAAACAAAAAATACTTACAGCCCAAAAAGAAACATTGGAACAACAGGTCAAAGAAAGAACAACTGAACTGATTCATTCTTTGGAGTCTCTCCGATCCACCCAGGAGCAACTTATCCATGCTGAAAAAATGGCCTCGATGGGTGAACTGACTGCCGGCATAGCCCACGAGATCCAGAACCCCCTGAATTTCATAAACAACTTCTCAGAAATAAACAGGGAACTCATCGCAGACATGAAAAATGAGTTGGCAAACGACAGTAAAATTGAAGCCATTGCCATTCTGGACAACATCGAGGGGAATGAAGAGAAGATCAGTGATCATGGACAAAGGGCTGATGCCATAGTCAAATCCATGCTCCTTCATTCGCGCAGCAGCTCAGGGCAAAAAGAATTAACAGATATCAATGCATTGGCAGATGAATACCTGACTCTGGCATACCACGGAATGAGAGCCAAGGATAAATCATTCAGCGCCACAATGAAAACTGATTTTGATCCAAAGGCCGGGAAGATCAGCCTGATCCCGCAAGAGATCAGTCGGGTGTTGCTGAACCTCCTTAACAATGCTTTTTATGAGCTGTCTGAGAAGAAGAAAATAATGTCTGCAGACTATGAGCCAACGGTCACTATAACTACTAAAAAGACAGTCGGCAAAATACAGATCAGCATAAAAGACAATGGCAGGGGTATTCCGGAAAAAATAAGAAGCAAGATCTTCCAGCCATTTTTTACCACCAAACCCTCCGGGAAAGGCGCAGGCCTCGGATTGTCGTTGAGCTATGATATTGTCAAAGCCCATGGAGGGGAACTTACTGTTGATGCTAAAGAGGGAGAATATGCTGCATTCACCCTGGTGCTGCCTGCCTGAGAATTAGTAACCGGATTTTATTTTTCCCCCAACTCAATTGCCTATTTGATCATCTGAAGTTGTATCCGGTAATGAAACCGGAGATTAATCCTCCAATCATGTCTAGACATCTACTATCTAAAAAGATCATGGGCAGTGCCTTTGGTCTGCTGTTCCTGATCACAGTATTCATGGTTTCCTGCTCCAAAAATGACAGCGGTTCAAACCCTACTACTGATCCCCCGGTTACATCAAATGCCGTAAGCATTACCAGTATGTCGTTTTCGCCCGCCCCAATTACATCAACTGCCGGCGCAACCATCACCTGGACAAACAATGATAATGTGGCGCATACCGTTACTGCGGATGACAATAGCTTCGACAGTGGCAGCATTGCTCCCGGCGGTAAGTACACCAGAACCTTTGCTACAGCTGGTACTTACGCTTACCATTGCACCTTTCATGCTGCTATGAGTGCATCGGTAATTATTAAATAGTATCCTGGTTAGATAAAACTTGGTATTCACCAACATTCATTCCGTTGATTTTTGGAAATTTTGTTTTCTAAAATCAGCAAAATGAAAAGGATATTTACGGTCAGGACGGCATCGAAAGGTTTTATTGTTTTATCGGCATTAAGCATTTTATCAGTGAGTATCATGGCCCTGCTCAATCCGCAAATGGTCATGGATCTTGTTCAGGTTAATCTTCCCAACAATGATGCTTACAGCTCGATCCGCGGTGTTTATGGAGGTGTTGGGATCACTTTATGTGTTGCAATTGTTTACACCATGCAGAAAAACCTGCAGGAAAGTCTTGGCTTACTTGGCATATTGTGGGGATCTTATGCGCTCTGCAGGATCATCACCGTATTCAATGAAGGACAGTTGGGTGCTTTTGGAAATCAATGGATGAAGATCGAGCTCATATTCTTTTTCATCGCATTGATCTTATTCCAGCTGAATAAAAGAAGCAGGTTCCAGTTACAGCAACAGTTAAAGCCCGCAAGAAAATTATAATTGTTCAAAGCTGGCCTGGAAGAACCTGAGGTATTTAGGTTCATAGATCATCTTCAATCCCCGGATCTTATTCCGCCGCTCAAAAACCCTTGCTGTAGATTCAGCGATCACATCCATATGCGCCTGGGTATATACACGACGTGGGATAGTGAAGCGTACCAGTTCAAGTTTGGGATAATAGTTCTCGCCATTGGCTTTACGGCCGGCTGATACTACCCCACGCTCCATGGTTCTTACCCCAGAGTCAAGATATACCTGGGCTGCTAAGGTCTGGGCCGGGAATTCATCCTGACGGATATGAGGAAGAAACTTCTTCGCGTCTACAAATATGCCGTGCCCTCCAATGGGCTTCACAATAGGAATTCCATATTCGATCATTTTCTCGCCCAGGTATATGACCTGCCCTACCCTGGCATGAATATGATCATCGTTGATGCTTTCCATAATGCCAATGGCCATGGCTTCCATATCCCTTCCCGCCAGTCCACCATAGGTGTGCAGTCCTTCGTACACCACCACCAGGTTCCGGGCTTCTTCAAATAGATCCCAATCGTTCACAGCAAGGAAACCGCCGATATTCACCAAGGCATCTTTTTTTGCACTCATGGTAGCACCGTCAGTCAAGGAGCAGATCTCTTTCACGATCTGCCTGATCGATTTGTTTTGATAACCTTTCTCCCGCTGCTGGATGAAATGCGCATTCTCTGCCACCCTGGTCATATCATGTATGATACGGATCCCATGTTTTTTTGTATACACCCGCAGGTCTTTAAGATTCCTGATGCTGATAGGCTGTCCACCTGCCATATTCACACTGGTAGCCATGCTTAAATAAGGGATCTTGTTCGCCCCATGTTTCTTCACCAGTTTATCCAATTTGTCAAGGTCCACATTCCCTTTGAACGGGAACTCATTGTCAGGATCATGTGCTTCGTCAATGATGATATCCTCAAACTTACCGCCAGCGAGTTCCTGGTGCAGCCTGGTGGTAGTGAAATACATATTACCAGGAATGATATCGCCTTTTTTTATAAGAACTTTAGAGATGATATTCTCCGCACCCCGACCCTGGTGTGTGGGCACCAGGTATTTATAACCGTACACCTCTTTTACAACATCTTCCAGGTGATAGAAATTCCTGCTGCCGGCATAGGCTTCATCGCCCATCATCATACCCGCCCATTGACGATCGCTCATGGCAGATGTACCACTATCGGTAAGCAGATCGATATAAACATCTTCAGAACGGAGTAAAAAAGTATTGAACCCCGCGGTTTGTAATGCTTTCTTCCTTTGTGCCGGGGTGGTCATTTTCAGTAACTCCACCATTTTGATCTTATAGGGCTCTGCCCATGATTTCCTGATAAACTTGCTCATGATCCCAAAACTATTGCCGGCAGCCCTGGAATTTCATGACTATGGTCATGGTAATAAATGAAATTGCCGACTGTTTTTCCAACAGTCGGCAAGATTCATAACAGCCTCATTATTCTTACATTTTAAACGAAGAAGTATTGAGGTCTTTGATATAAGGTTGTGTATAAGATCGCTTGCCGGTTGCCTTGTAAAGTGCGTTTGCCACTGCTGCAAAGATTGGTGGGAACAAAGGTTCACCCAAACCGGTGGGATCGATATCGTTTTTCACAAAATGAACTTCAATACTTTTGGGCGCCTCACTATGCCTGATCATGCGATATTTATCAAAATTATTCTTGTCGGGCACGCCGTTCTCGAAAGACAGTTCACCATATAATGCATTACCAATTCCGTCTACAATCGCTCCTTCACCCATATTTGCTGCAGCATCCGGATTGACCACAACTCCACAGTCAACAGCTGCATATACTTTCTGAACTACGGGCTTATTATTCTGGATCACAATTTCCAACACTTCAGCAACGTATGAGTTATGGCAGAAATAAGCAGAAACGCCCCGGTGGACATTGGACTGGGCCTCCTTCCATTTGGATTTCTCCCTCACTAATTCCAATACTCCGGCGTAGCGAGCCGGATCATAGTCATTATCTTTCCCCACAGGATTTGTCTTGGCCCTGTTCAACAGTTCCAGCCTGAAATCAATCGGGTCTTTACCCATGGCTTCAGCCAGTTCATCCAGGAAAGATTGTTCAGCACCTGCAATAAAATTAGATCTTGGCGCACGGAATGCCCCGATGGTGATATTAGATTCGATCTGCCAGCCCTCTGCCAGGTAGTGGTCAATGGCGCCGGCTGGAAAACGGTTTTCATGAACCGGGGTTTCAGGAATGCCTCCCGCCTTTACATGGAATGCCAGCAGGTTATTATTTTCATCAAGGGCTGCACGATAAGTGGCACTGTAAGTGGGGCGATAAATGCCATAGGTCATATCATCTTCCCGGGTGTAAACCAACTTGACAGGGGCATTTATTTTTTGAGAGATGACGGCAGCTTCTACCATGTGATGTCCATAAGCTCTTAAACCAAATCCCCCTCCCATCCTGGCCAATTTGATATGGATCTTTTCTTTTGGTAATCCCAGGCGTGCAGTAAGCGTGTTCCTGACGAATTCAGGGGCCTGTGTTGGACCATAGATCTCAGCTTTATCAGCTGTAACATGGGCAAAACTGTTGACGGGCTCCATGGTATTATGTGCCAGGTAAGGCGCGGTATAGGTGCGTTCAAGCACTTTTGCAGCTTTCTTGAACATCGCTTCCGGATCTCCATCTTTTCTTAACAGTTTTCCTGGTTTGGCGGAATATTCAGCCATTTTAGCTTTGTGCACAGAGCTGCTTTCCAGTCCCCGGGGGATCTTAACGGTTTCTTTTCCTCCCCAGCCATTAACTACCATCGTGCTATCCGAAATTTCTTCCCATTCCACCTTCAATGCTTTTTTGGCGTTCATCACTTCCCAGGTAGTATTTCCAACTACAACTACTAACTCGGTGAACGCTGCGGTGTCAAATGCACTCCTCTCGTAATCGTCTTGCATGGTTTTGATCGTGAATACATCCTTGATGCCGGGCATGGACCTCGCTGCGGCATCATCTACAGATTTCAATTTCAACCCAAAAGCAGGAGGATGTACGATCATGGCGATCAGCATGCCTTCTTGTTTATAATCAATGCCAAACAATGGTTTACCAGTTACAATATTCAGCCCTTCCACATTCTTTTTGGAATTGCCTACGATCTTGAAATCCTTGATCTCTTTAACAGCCACTTCTTTTGGAACGGGCAGTTTCGCTGCCTTGGCAGCCATCTCGCCATAACCTGCTTTTTTACCACTGGCCTTGTGATGCAATGTGCCGGCTTCAGTAGTGATCTCATTGGCAGGAACCTTCCAGGTTTCTGCAGCTGCAGCCACCAGCATCTGGCGGGCAGTAGCGCCTGCAGTACGCAGTGGCTTCCATGCCTGGCGAATTCCCTGGCTGCCACCAGTGAACTGGCGATTAAACCGTTCAGGATAAAAGTCAGCTTGTTCTACTATTACTTTCTTCCAGTCTATGTCGAGCTCTTCAGCAAGCATCATCGGCATGGAGGTTTTGACATTCGATCCAAATTCGGGATTGGGCGACATCAGGGTAACCACTCCGTTCTCACCGATCTTGATATAACTGTTCAGTTCAAACCATTCCTTGGGCATTGTCAATGCTTCTTCCGGCGTTGGGTTACATCCCGCTAACCAGCTAAAGCTTATCATCATACCGCCACCTGCCAATGCAGTAACTTTTAAGAATGATCTTCTGTTTATAGTTGTTTTTACTTGTGTCATGGGTGGAATTTTAATGTGATGATGATTTAGCCGCTGATTTAACAGCCGCCTTGATCCTTAGATAAGTACCACAACGGCAGATATTTCCATTCATGGCCAATTCAATTTCCTCATCCGATGGATCCGGATTCTTCTTAAGCAGTGCCGCCGCATTCATGATCTGCCCTGTTTGGCAATACCCACATTGCGCCACATCATGTTCCAGCCAGGCTTTTTGCACAGGATGGTCACCTTTCTCAGAAAGCCCTTCAATAGTGGTGATGGGCTGATTACCCACTTGCGATACGGGTAGTAGACAAGAACGCATAGCCACATCGCCAAAATGAATGGTGCAGGCGCCGCATTGAGCTATGCCACATCCATACTTGGTACCTACATAGTCGAGGTGTTCGCGCAACACCCAAAGAACCGGTGTTGCGGGGTCAACGTCCACCTGGTGATTTTTTCCGTTGATGAGTAGATTGAAGACTGCCATGATGATTAGGTGTATAAAAATGAATGAATAAAAGTTCAGCTAAAGATCGAACTGACCTGAGCACAATACCAACCCCATAAGTTACGAAACTCAAACAGAAAATTGCTCAAATCCAACCCTGGATTTCACTAAAGCCCGGTCGAGCGTTCCATTTGTTCTGTATACCGTGCACCCACAACCTTGATCTCTGCAGAAGCGTGCTTTCATTACTTTTATCTGAAAATCCACTACATGCAGGGAGTTTTTATTGAATACGTGTACCTCGTTTTCATCATCCTGGCCCTGGTTATGCTGGCCAACAAGCTGAAACTGGCTTACCCGATCGTATTGGTATTGGGCGGACTGGCGCTCAGCTTTACAGGCATGTTTTCTGATATCACCATTGATCCGGACTATATCTTCTTCATATTTCTTCCACCTTTGCTTTATGAGGCAGCATGGCAAACCTCCTGGAAAGAATTCTGGAAATGGAAACGTGTCATCACCAGCTTCGCATTCCCCATTGTGATCCTGACGTCCTGTGTTGTGGCTTTTGCATCTTACGCGATCATACCCGGTTTCACACTGGCCCTTGGATTTCTTTTAGGCGGGATCGTATCTCCTCCCGATGCCATCTCTGCAACTACCATCATGCGCCAGGTGAAAGTACCCAAGTTATTGGTCAGCATCATCGAAGGTGAAAGTCTTCTCAACGACGCCTCATCACTTATCGTATTTCGCTTCGCTTTAGCAGCTGTGATCACCGGGCAATTCTATTTTACAAACGCAGTAGGCAGTTTTTTCCTGGTGATCATCATGGGAATATTGATGGGATTGGTGATAGGGTTGATTTTTTATGCCATCATACGATGGCTGCCAACAACACCCAGCATTGAGATCGTTCTAGGTTTCCTTGCCCCTTACTGCATGTATTATTTTGCCGAGCATTTTCATTTTTCGGGCGTGCTCGCAGTAGTGGCAGGGGGCCTCTTCCTGTCCAGCAGACGTGACAGCATGTTCTCTCACCAGGGACGCATACAGGGATCCAATGTTTGGTCTACCATTGGATTTGTACTCAATGGAATCGTGTTCATGTTAATAGGTTTGCAGCTGCCAGTGATCACCAGCAAAGTGGAAGAGGTCAGCATTGTCCAGGCGATCGGTTACGGATTGCTCATTTCCCTGGTATTGATCGTTGCAAGATTGCTGAGCACGCTGGGCGCATCCGCATTTACAAGATTCATGTCGAATTTTATAACAGTTGCAGTCCGCAACCCGGGATGGAAAACGCCATTGATCTTTGGATGGACCGGAATGCGGGGTGTTGTTTCCCTGGCTGCTGCCTTATCCATTCCGGTTTTTGTTCAGGGCGATGAACCATTTCCTTATCGTAACCTGATACTATTTATCACATTCATCGTCATATTAGTGACCCTGGTATTTCAGGGCCTTACACTTCCCTGGCTGATCAGGAAACTGAACGTTGAGGATACAATTTCTACCATCCCGGAACTGGAACAGGAGATCATCATTCAAAAGAAAATTGCCAAATATTCCCTTCAATACCTGGAAGAAAAGCATGGCTCAGACTGGATCAAAAACGAGCATTTAGATAACCTGCGCAGCAGGCTTGAGACGGAATTGAGATTTTTCAGGGGCGAACTGGAAGAATCCGGTAATGCAAATACAAACTCGAAGTACGACTATCAACAGATCTACCTGGAGCTTCTGGACCATCAACGAAAGTTATTGAAGGAATTAAACAAGAAATCTGAGTTTGATGAGGAATTGATCCGGAAATATCTTTTATTGATAGACCTGGAAGAATTCAAGACAAGGGAAAAGCAACTGCAGGTTTCATGATGTTCTCATAGTTTCCTTTTGTTACCGGTATATTTGAATATGCTCTATCAATATACCCCGCATGAGTAAACTGGAAAAGATCGCCTCACTGCTGGCTATTGCATTCTGTTTCATTTTTCCCCATTTTGGAGGTGGTATCCTGGTATACCCTATCATCGTTTCCGTTGTTATTTTTCTCTTTATAAAGTATATCTCTAAAGAGAAAGTAGTTGACCTGTTGTTCAGTTTCAAAAGATTTGAATGGGCTTCGGTATGGATTGGGCTTGTGGGAGCGATCATGCTGTCGGCATTTTTCCGGTTTGCCTGGGAACCAATTATAGAGTTGATCTTACCCGGCGAAAAAATAGACCTCTCTGATTTTGCCAATATCACGGGCAATACCTGGAATTATATCTTCATACTTTTTATTGCATTTATAGTAGGAGGCTTTTACGAAGAGATCATTTTTCACGGATTCATCTTTACCAGGTTCGAAAAATTATTTCCCGGAAAATATTCTACTGTGATGGCCTTCAGCCTGACCACCATTCTGTTCGGCGCTTATCATTTCCAGCAAGGCATCAGCGGAGTATTACTCACCATGGTCGCGGGCGCGGTCTATCATTTACTCATTCTCAAATTCAAACGAAACCTCTGGTATGGCGTATTCATTCATACCTTTTTTGATTTTATCGGTCTAACGATGATCTACCTGGGATATTTGTAGAAAAATTACGCCCCCTGGCAATCGGCCTCAACTGACCCTAACTATCCTTACTGTGTTGGCGAATGAAGAGGTTTGTATGCAATCCCCTTCACTTTTTCCGGGTAAAAGAAATAATTATACACGTAATCAAAATCAAAATTGTCAAGGATTGACTGATGCATGTGTAACCCTGCTGGATCGGCATTGGCCACCCCTTCGGCCTCCCAGGCGATCACGATCCACTGCGGGTTATCTGTTTTGGACAATGCTGCTTTGGCGGGATCGTATTTATACACGGGGATCTTCGGCTCTGCTGCAGAAATTCCTTCAAAGACGTCCACGCCCGTGCTATTCTCCAGGTAAATGCTGGGCTGCGGGGAATATATAGCCGCTTTTTCTAAAAGCCTGTCTTTGTATTTCTCTCGCAGCCGTTGGAACGCGGCGATCCTTCTGTCATATTTCTCCCTCTCCTGCCCCCTGATTTTTTGCTTGGTCTCTTCATTCCAGGTATCCTTGTTGATCTTATCAATTTTTTCTGCGTAATCCTTCTCAATGGCTTTGCCGAACTGTTCCAGGTACTCACCCTTGGTTATTTGTATGTAGGGCAGCTGGTTATCCTTGCATAGTACTACCACATACTGCAGTGTTGTACCTACTCCTTTTGGCTGGTAATAACTGATGTATTTTTTTAAACGAGGATGAGTGCTAAAATTAAAAACCTTACTGACTTTCTCTTCTTCCGGACCAAGCCTATTCTCCTGGGGGATATAGAAATAATATTGTTCGGGCGTACTGATCACATAGACTTTATCCCCGATCACACCGTTGGCCATGATATACCAGAACCAATGGGTATTGGTTTCGGGAACGTATTTTCCCTGATCATTTTTCTTCAGTTCAATATAGGCTTTTGCATTCGCGCCATAACGACTGGGCAAACTCTTCGTATCCTCGTTATATGGATTAAGTTTATCGTTGGCTGTTTTTACAATATCGCCCAGTGCGCCTTTAGGCGTATAACTGGCCTGCATCCATATCCGGAACGTATTGCATAATGCAATTTGTTTCTCGGAAAAAGATCGATTATCATAACTGACTGCTTTGGATGGTTCATCAGGCTTGAACATCTTCACCCATCCAAGATATTGTTCGTCGTACGCCTTTTGCGACATGGCGGAATAGGAAGCCATGAGAACCACCATAAATAGGAAATATTTGTTCAGCTTCATGTAAAGAACATGTTTGTGGAAAGTGAATTCAGATCGCCCGACCTCACCAACAATCCCCTGCCAGCCCTAAGATAGAAAACTGAAACAATTATTCATAACTTGAACATGAGCGGATGCGCGTGAAATTAGTCGCAAATTTTAACCGAAAGAAATCAGTAAAAAAGTATCAACCAATTGCTTCCATGGAAATAATAAAAAAGGCTCTTAAAATAAATGTTACCCTACTGACACAGCTTCTTTGTTTTGCCTTCTTTTGGTGTTCAACCGCTTCCGGCCAAACCCACATTGCTATTGATGCCAAATCCCAGGTCGCCGAATTTGGTACCGGCAAAATCCAATTAAAGTTAGACTACAATCTTAAATGTGTGGTGACCGAAATGAAGGTCAACGGAGAGTCCATTCTTTCCGTGCAGTCAGGCATATTCTCAGCGATCCGGACAGCAGATGATTATTACTCAACCCGCCAATTGGCCACATCGCCCAAAATAGAAACAGCAGAAAATAAGATAGTAGTTTCCAATATCCGCTATGGCGATACGCGGGCTCCGATCGATGAGACCTGGACTTTTCGAATTGAAGGCGACGATATCGTTCTTACAACTGAACGGAAAGTTTTGAAAAATATAACAGCGGAAGATGTTGCTTTCCCTTCTGTGAATTTTAAAAATATTCAAACCTGGGATGGTGCTTTCCTTGACTACGGAGGCCTGGCATGGTTTTATCTTTTCAATGAGAAACTTTGCACATACGGTGTTCATTCCGGATCTTCTGTGTTCTGGAACAGTACAACAGGCAATGGCTTGTCCATCGCTGCAAAAGCTCCCGGTAAGCAGGTGGCTTCAAAGTTTTCCCGCTCCAATGATGATCAACTGGTATATGAGATTGCGGTATCTGACCGTGACATGAATTACCGGTATGATGCTGATACCAAACGTAGAAGGTTTGTTCGTGGCCACACTGATGTCTGGAGTTCATTTGCCCTCCCTGCAGGTAAATATGTTCAAACGATCACCTTGGCCCATGTAAACTATAACGAAGCCTATAACAGGGGCAAACTCACCGGGATCAATGGGAAAAACGTAACCAGTTTATTAAATACAATTGCCAGGATCGGCGTGATAGATGCTAAACTTTTCGGTGGCAACAGCTGGCATACGCCATACGGACCGATCTGCTTACACGAGCAGTACATTGCGCAAATAGGTTTGGCCATCAATGATCCTGCCTATACCAATGGTTACAGGCAATGCCTGGAGAATTATCGGGATCATGCGATTAATGCAGATGGTCGGGTGATCGCAAGATGGGCCTACACTGACGAAGATGCAATGCCGGGAACAGCCTCCCCTTTGGGTTTTTACGAAGCGCAATGGGGCTACCTGATGGATTCGAATCCTGATTTTGTCACCAACGTGGCAGAGTCATATGATCAGCATGGCGACCTGAACTGGGTAAGAACATTTAAGACATCCTGCGAGAAAGCTTTGGACTTCATGCTCAACAGGGATTCAAACGGCAACCATCTCGTGGAAATGAAGACGGATAGTCATACCCAGAAAAGAGGCAGCGATTGGATCGACATTATCTGGGCGTCGCATGAAAATGCTTTCGTGAATGCTAAGCTTTACTATGCACTCAGTTTATGGGCCAAAATAGAAACACAATTGGGAGATGAGGCCAAAGCAACATATTATTCGTCCTATGCCTCTAAGCTGAAAACCAGTTTTAATAAGCCGACCAGGGAGGGTGGTTTTTGGGATGAAAATAATAAATGGTATGTGCATTGGCTGGACAAGGATGGATCGGTTCATGGCAATAACCTGGTGGTTCCGGTAAATTTTATGGCCATAGCATATGGAATCTGCGATGATCAGCAACGGAAACTGGCTATTCTTGAGCGGGTTGAAGATCAGATGCAGAAAGAGAATCTTTTCGCCTGGCCACTATGCATGTATTCTTATGCACCTGGAGAAGGGAACGACTGGCAATTCCCTTTTCCGAATTACGAGAACGGCGATATTTTCCTGTCCTGGGGTGCAGTAGGTGTTGATGCTTATGCCTCCTACAAACCTGAACTGGCTTTGAAATACATCGAAAATATTCTCAACCGTTACGAAAAGGACGGCCTGGCTTTTCAGCGATATGGAAGGTTGAAACAGGATGGCCTGGGCGATGATATACTTTCTGGGAACAGTCTCGCGCTCGTGGGGCTCTACAAATCCATTTATGGTATCAATCCAAAATTCAACCGGCTCTATCTTGCACCACATTTACCGGATAGAGTTTCCGGGACAAGGCTTAATTATCTGTTCCGTGGGGAGAAATTGATAATAGAGTTGGACAAAGGGCGATACGCCGTTGCGAATTCAAGATTCAAGATCCTTTCGAAAGAAGACTTTGGTTTTAATGCTTCCGCGAGCAGCCTGGAATATTTCAATGCAAACAGTGATAGCTATTCATTAAGAGCACAATTATCAGATCCTGGGAAATTGACCATTGAGATCAAGGAGTGGAATCACGACAAATACACCTGGGAACAGGCTGCCACTGCTAATAAAGGCAAATTGGTCTATAAACTTAACGGGCTGAAACCATCTCATCAGTACCAGATCCTCATAGATGGTAGGATTAATAAAAAATTAAGCAGCGGCGCCCATGGGGATGTTGAATTTTCTGTGCCCATTAAAAATAACTCCTCATCAATCTCCATTCAGCCACTATGATCAATACTGCTCATACCAACTGAACTTATCCTGCACGATCTGTGCCCTGTTATCCTTTAAGTAATGGAGTAGGGACTGGGCAACAGGCGAATGTTTTTTCCCCTTCACCCAGATCAGGCTCCAGGTAGTTTTAATGGGCAGGCCTTTTAGCGGTATGATCTGAAGATCTTTATTGAAAATCTCATTTCTGATTCCGATCAGGGGCATAATCGAGTAGCCCAAACCAGCAATCAGCGCTTGCTTTACTGCCTCGTTTGATGTCAATTCCATTTTTTTTAATACCGGCAAGTTGTTTTTCGCTATAAATCTCTCCATCACCTGCCGCGTTCCCGACCCATTCTCCCTGTATATCAGTGGCACTTTCTTAAAGAGTTCTTCCAGTTGCTCAACTTTATTGAATTTCTGTTTGGTATTACCAACGAAATACAATTTGTTCTGAAGCAGATCCAGCTTTTCCACGTTCATATCAGGTGGCAGTATCGACACAAGTGCTACATCCACTTCATTATTCTCCAGGCTCTCCAGCACTTTAAGCTTATTGGTAACATCCATGGCTAATTCAATGCCCGGATTCTTTTTCATGAAGTCGGCAAGAAAATAAGGCATTACATATTTCCCTGTTGATACAACAGAAATTTTCAACTTGCCTGCCAGGAGACCTTTATAAGCCAAGGTCTTGAAGTTTATCGCATTCACCTGGTTGATGATATTCTCCGCTGATTCAGCAATTTCCTTTCCAAATTCTGTAATGTGGATCCTGCGGCCGATCACTTCTGTCAACGGAATATCAAACTGATCCTGGAAGTTTCTCAATTGAATTGAAACAGCGGGTTGAGTCAGTTGCAATTCCTCTGAAGCCTTAGTGACACTTTGTGTCTGTACGATCTTCAGAAAGATCTGTAGTTGATTGAGCGTGTAATTCATAAATATTTTTAATGCATAACATAATAAAGATAAATAATATATTATGATCAATAGTCCTCAAATTTGCTGCGACAAATCAAAAAATCAACAACATGACAACAATAACAGTAGCGAAAGGCGACGGCATCGGTCCTGAGATCATGGATGCTACATTGGCTATCATTCTAGCAGCAGGGGCAAAGATCAGGTTGGAAGAAATTGAAGTTGGGGAGAAGGTATACCTGGCTGGCAACACCTCCGGCATCTCCAATGAATCGTGGGACGTGATCCGAAGAAACAAGATCTTCTTAAAAGCACCCATCACCACGCCACAGGGTGGCGGCTATAAAAGCCTGAATGTTACCACCAGAAAGTTCCTCGGACTCTATTCCAATGTAAGGCCCTGCAGAAGCTTACATCCATTTGTGAGTACCAAGCACCCTGTGATGGATATTGTCATCATCCGGGAGAACGAAGAAGACCTCTATGCCGGCATTGAACATCAACAAACCGACGAGGTGGTTCAGTGCCTGAAATTGATCAGTCGCCCTGGCTGCGAAAAAATCGTGCGCTACGCATTCGAATATGCCAAACAGCAGAACCGGAAAAAAGTCACCTGTTTCACAAAAGACAACATTATGAAGCAGACGGATGGCCTTTTTCACCAGGTTTTCGATGAGATCGCCAGGGAGTACCCGGACATTGAAAACGAACACTGGATCATCGATATCGGTGCAGCCAAAATGGCGGATACCCCGGAAGCATTTGATGTTATTGTAATGCCCAACTTATACGGTGATGTATTGAGCGACGTAGCCGCCCAGATCACAGGATCTGTAGGGCTGGCGGGCTCTGCGAATATCGGCGAAGAATGTGCCATGTTTGAAGCGATACATGGGTCAGCCCCGAGAAGGGCAGGACAAAACGTTGCCAATCCATCGGGGTTATTGCAAGGCGCCGTGATGATGTTGAACCATATAGGGCAAGCAGATGTGGCGGAGAAAGTTCAGAACGCCTGGCTCAAAACCCTGGAAGATGGCATCCACACTTACGACATATATAAAGAAGGAATAAGCAAGCAGAAAGTAGGCACAAAAGAATTCTCCCAGGCGGTGATCGGCAATCTCGGTCAGAAACCTTCCATCCTCAAACCGGTATCCTATTCAGGCAACTCCAAAATGAATCTGCCCAAATACCAGAGGAAAGCTCCCGCGAAAAAGGACCTGGTTGGTGTAGACATATTTGTAGACTGGGCTGGCAGTGATCCCGATGAACTGGCAAAAAAACTAAAACCCATAGGGTCTAATGATATACAATTGAACATGATCACCAACCGGGGCATCAAAGTTTGGCCAGATGGTTTTAGCGAAACCTTCTGCACAGACCATTGGAGATGCCGCTTCAAACCAAAGGCTGGAGCGAACATCAAAAAGGACCATATCATCCAACTCCTACAGAACGCCATGGATCAAAACATTGACGCCATCAAAACGGAAAATCTTTATGAATTCGATGGGGTTGCAAAATATTCATTAGGGCAAGGACAGTAAAAATCCATTATATGCAAATACAACTTATTCAAGGTGAATTCAGAACTGCCGACTCATTAGATATCATTACCCAGATGATACAGGTAAAGATCAGGTATCACGAGAACGCCATTGCAAAAAACAGCAGTGAAGAAGATATCAAGTACCGCGAGTCAAAAATAAAGTTCCTGCAAAATGAACTAGCTGATCTGAAAAAGGAGTTATCCCAAAAAAAGGAAAAAGTCAATATCAATGCCACGATCTCAATATTGACCGGTCCTGAACTGAGCTGACATGGCCATATTGGAAAATAAAATACCAATAAAATGATGAATTGTCGATTCCCAAACGTATCTTTAAGCCTCAAGGGTTATCTTCTGGCCTCGTCTTAGTTAATATTGTTTTTTTATTTAGATTTTTCTTTTATTAGTTAAGTTTATTTTTAATTCAGTTCTATTATTTCGTTCTTAGAAGTTAACTCTTGTATTGAGGGCAGTGTAAAAACTGCCCTTTTTTTTGTCCATTAGACAACCAAGTTTGAATCATTTTTGGTTTATACCCTGCTATAAAAAACTATTTTAGAATATGCTGAATAGATAAACCGAAAAGCTATGTACGAAATCTTCTTTCAGACCCTGAGAAATAAGGTGCCTTTCAGTGACGAAGAACTGGAACTTATAAAAACACACCTCACGCCAAAAAAGTTGCGTAAAAAGCAATACCTGCTGCAGGACGGAGACGTATGCAAGTTTATCGCTTTTGTTGAAAAAGGGTCGTTGCGATCGTATACCGTTGATGAAAAAGGGGTAGAACATATTATTCAGTTTGCCCTGGAAGGATGGACCATATCCGATCTGTACAGTTTCTAGCTACAATTCCCCTGATCATTACGATGTTGGTAGCTTTGCTTTTTATTCATGTTGCTGACCCATTTGCAAAACAGGAACCAGTATTAAAATACTTATTGGTTTATATAATTCTGCTATTTGCAGGTAGTGGTAAGTATTCAATAGATTATCTTTTCCAAACTAAA
>DATGXN010000303.1:0-19000 GCA_035298945.1 Chitinophagaceae bacterium
AAAAGGTAAGAAACTTGCAGTTCCGTCTATGAAAGTGGTGCACTCTACTACCCAGGACCTTATGGAACAATTAAAAGCGAGCCTTGATCATAAAAGGAAAGCTTCATGACCAAATTACAGCAATACAAGGCTAAACGGAATTTTTCAGCAACGCCTGAACCTGCAGGCAAGCAAGTGAAAAATGCGAAAGCATTAAGATTTGTTGTCCAACGCCACCAGGCATCAAGGCTTCATTACGATTTCCGGCTGGAAATTGGCGGTGTGTTAGTGAGCTGGGCGGTACCTAAGGGACCATCCATGAATACTACGGACAAGAGACTGGCTGTGCATGTTGAAGATCATCCTGTGGATTATATCGATTTTGAAGGCGAGATCCCAAAAGGCAATTATGGGGCGGGAATAGTTGAAGTCTGGGACCACGGAACTTTCATTCCTGTTGACGGCAAACAAAACCCCATAACAGAGAAAAAGGCGGAAGCCAACATCGCAAAAGGTGAGCTTAAATTTATTCTGAATGGCAAGAAACTGAAAGGCGGTTTTGTACTGGTACAACTAAAGGATGAAAAGAACTGGCTGCTGATAAAACATAAAGATGAGTTTGCAGTTGAAGAGCCGTATGACAGTGAAGACCTGGTGAAGCCAGGACTTCAAAAAAAAAATAAAAAAACAAGCTCCATTGCCCGGTCTCCTTTCACCGGGAAAGAAAAGAAATTAACGAAGTTCATAAAACCCATGCTGGCCAGTTTGCACAGCGAGCCATTTGATGATCCTGAATGGTTGTATGAGATCAAATGGGACGGCTACCGGGCCATCGCTGAACTAAACGATCATGAGATCCGCCTGTATTCAAGAAATGGCCTTTGGTTCAATACTACCTTTGCACCCATAGTTAAAGAGCTGGAATTGATAAAACACGATGCCGTTCTTGATGGCGAGATCGTGGTATTGGACAACGAGGGTAAGCCTTCTTTTCAATTGTTACAATTGTACCGTGAAGACCCCGCGCATCCGATCATTTATTATGTGTTCGATCTTTTGAAGCTTGATAAGAAAGATATTCATTCGTTGCCCCTGGTCCAAAGAAAGGAATTGCTGAAGCATCTCCTGGCGGGTCTGCCAAATAAGGTCATTCGCTATTGTGATCATATCCCGGGGAAAGGAATATCATTTTTCAGGGAGGTCAGCAAATTGGGACTTGAAGGTATGATAGCAAAAAAAGCAGATAGCGAATATGCATCAGGGATCAGATCAAGGCAATGGCTGAAGGTAAAAAACATCAATACTGCCGAAGCACTGATCGTTGGATTTACGGAACCCCGGGGTAGCCGAAAACATTTTGGCGCCTTGATCCTTGGGGAGTACGATGGTGCTGAGTTGAAGTATATTGGCCATACAGGTACGGGGTTCGATGATAAACTATTGAAAGAATTGTGGAATACCATGAAACCCCTGACTACCGGGTCTTCTCCTTTTTCAAAAGTGATAAAAGTGAATGCGCCTGTCACATGGCTGAAGCCAGAGCTGGTATGTTCTGTCAAGTTCACTGAGAGAACAAGGGAGGGTTTGCTTCGGCATCCTGTGTTTATGGGTCTGAGACCAGATAAGTCTGCAAAAGAAGTAATTAAAAACAATGATGCTATGCCGGTCAGATCAAAGAAACAGGCCGATCCGGAACCAGAGAGCCTGGCTACGGTCAACGAGAAAATAGTCAAGTCAGATGGTGGCCAGGTTAAGCTGACGAATATCAATAAGCTGTATTGGCCCGATGAGAAGATCACAAAGGGGCAGATGCTGGAATACTATGAAAAGATCGCACCGGTTATCCTGCCCTATCTGAAAGATCGTCCCTTATCGCTGAACCGAATGCCAAACGGGATAAAGACCAAAGGATTTTATCATAAAGACGCCGGAGAAAATGTGCCTTCTTTTGTGGTAACAGAACAGGTGCAGTCTGAGTCTTCAGATAAGACCATTGATTATATCTTATGTAATAACACTGCAACTTTGCTATATGTGGCAAACCTGGGAAGCATCGAGATGAATCCATGGAACTCTACCAGGAGAAAGCCCGATCATCCTACCTATATCGTTATCGACGTGGATCCATCGGCCCATAACACGTTTTCACAGGTAATAGATACTGCACTGGCAGCAACGCAGGTGCTGGAAAGGGCAGGAGCAACTTATTATGTGAAAACTTCCGGGGCCACGGGCCTGCATATTTATATCCCCCTGGGTGCTAAATATGAGTACGGACCTGCCAGGGATTTTGCCCATGTTATTGCGATGTTAACCAACGAACTTGTACCGGAATTCACTTCCCTTGAGCGAAACCTGAAGAAACGTGGTGACCGTATTTATATAGATTATTTACAAAATAGTAAAGGACAAACACTGGCTTCAGCTTATAGTGTGAGGCCTGTGCCCGGCGCACAGGTTTCGGCCCCGATAACCCTCAAGGAACTCAATTACAGGCTAAGTCCTGACCAGTTCAATATCTTCAACATAGAGAAACGTATAAAAAAACTGGGAGACATTTTCTACATGGTTCTGGGTAAGGGAAATAATATCAGAAACTGTCTTCGGAATCTGGGGCACTGATCACATCCCGGCTGCTTTTGCCATATTCTATCACGTAATATAAAAGGCCGCCAACCACGGGTACACAAATGACCATGATCAGCCATACGATCTTCCTGGAAGGCCTGACGACTCTTGAACGGGCAACGTCAATGATAGAAGTTAGGGAGAATATTGTTCCGGCCAGAAAACCGCTGTAGAGGATATAATTGCCGTTTTGGCTTTTGCCTATCAAGGCAGACCCAGCCACCACCAGGATGATGGAAATAATTCCAAGGATGATATTAAAACGTGTGATCGGTTTCATTTTCCTGTATAAGGAAAAATATAATGCCATTAGAATGTGCGCTATACTTTAGCCGGTTCATCCTCTGCCACTTTTATCGTAACCTCTTGTTCGTGCACCATGATCGCATTTGCCTTCGGTGTGATCCCCTTTCCCGCGTGCAGGGCGTATTGCCGGGTGAACTCCGCTCCAAGGTAAAGAATGGCAGCAGAGTAATATACCCATGCAAGCAGGATGATGATGGAAGCAGCAGCGCCATAGGTTACCGTGAATGAAGATTTACTGATGTAAAGTGTAATCAGAAATTTTCCTATCATGAATAACACTGCCGTAAAGATTGATCCGGCAGCCACATCTTTCCAGTGAATACGGGCATCGGGTAAGACTTTATAGATGGCAAAAAATAACCCGGACGTGATGGCGAGGATCAATATGTAATTAATGATCATAAAAATGATCACTGTGCCATTGGAAAATATGGCTGAAAGGCGTTCCGACAGCATATCCAGGAATGCACTGACCACCAATGACACCAGCAGTAAAAACCCCATACTCACTACCAGGGAAAAAGAAAGCACTCTATTCAGCAGGAGCCTCAGCCAGAAGCCTCCGGGTTTGGTTCTGATGTGCCAGATCTGATTGATGGAATCTTTCATGTCCAGGAATAAGCTGGTAGACCCCAGCACAAGCACAATCGAACCCGCAATGAGGCCAATCACACTTTCATTCCCGCTGTCGAATGAATTAAGGATCTCATCCAGTTGCCTGACGACTGATTGCCCCAGGAGTTGATCGAACTGATGAAGGATCCTGTCCTGAGCAGGCTCTCGACCTCCAAAGAAAAAGCCCAGCAGGGAAACTATGATCAGCAACAATGGTCCTATAGAAAACACTGTATAATAAGACAGGGAGGCGCTGAATTTTAAAATGTTTTCATCAAAAAAGCAGACAAAGGTTTGTTTAAATGCTTTCCAGATTTTCTTCAGTTTCATGGTTTACATTTAAAGTGTAATCAATAGGCATCAAAAAAAGGGCTGGTAGAAACCAGCCCCGATGTATCCTGTTTAACGTATGAAAATGACTACTTGTTAATGGCATTCAGCGTCTGTGCAAGCATGTCCCTGTGTTTTCTCAGGGTAGGTAGTGTTTTTTCTACCCAGATCCTGAGTTCAGCATCTTGGATGCTGTTATTGGTTTCAGCCTGTTCAAACATCCGAATCTTCTGATCGTGCATCATGTGCATATGTTGCAGCCACTGGCGGTCAAACTCCTGGCCGGTCATGTTCTTCATCATATCCATATGTTGCTTCGCCATATCGTTTTCAGATGTCGGAATACTGTCAGCTCCGTTTACCGGATTTTTCGCCATAGCCTGTAGTTCGCGAAGCAGACTATTGTGATCGTTCTCCAGCGTGGTAGCTACCTGTTTCACGGCATCATTCTGTGACTTGTCGATCGCCATCCGGGCCATCTTGATCTCAGCATAATTGCTTCTGATCTGGTCTGGAATAAATACAGAAGAATTAAAATTAATGCCAGTGTCCATTGTGGATTTTTTTCCACTACTGTCTGTCATCCAATGGGCTGGGGTCTTTCCTGTGCTATCGCCCATCATCATATGGTGCATTGGCATTGTGGAACTATCTCCCAACTTGCTTAGGTCTGTGGCTGTTGAATCAGCCAGACGGTCCATTTTTTTCGCGGCTGTATCCGTAATAGCCTGGATTTTTTTAGCCGTTGTGTCCCCAAGTTCACGGAGTTTACTCGCTGCCGTATCTGTTATCCGCTCTATCTCAGTTTTACTGGACTTGTCTTTGGCCTGGGCCAATTGATCATCAGTTTTTGATGATTTTTCTTTTGACAATGAAGAGTGATGCGTAGTGCCCTTGTTCTGCTCGTACAAAGGGGTCTTTGTCTTTTTTGTGACCCTGTTTTTCGATTCGCCACTGGCAGTGATAGCAGTACGATCAGTATGGCTTAAACCGGTGCTTCCTGATTTTTTTCCCGTACTCCGTTCAGCAGTTGTACTACTCGTGGTAGCGCTGGCAGTTGGTTCAGACCTGCCACCACTCATACTCGAACTGGTATCGTTAGGGGTATGCACATCTCCGGATGAGGGATTCACCAGGGTTGGCGGAGGAGACTGGGTAGTGATATCGTCCTGTTTGTCCTTCTCATTCTTGCCCGAACCGCAACTGGCCAGGTAGATTGCAGGGAGCAGCATAAGAGATACCGCCCATTTTTTCAAAAGTTTCATAGTGATATAGTTTTTATTAGTTGTACGATCTTGTTGGTTGGCCTTTCTTCAGATCAGATACTTCTTTTTGTAAGTCTCTTAATCTTTTGATCTTGTCATGAGAATTCTTTAGCGCATTTTTCTGAGTTATTATCAGATCGCGCGTATCCAGATCCATTGCAACATCAGTTTCTATTGCTTCCTGATATGCTTTCTGGGCAGCATCTTCCCCGAATTCGCAATCGTCCAGCACTGATCCTCTCGAGCCTCCTGACAAGGTTTCTTTGATCTTCATCCAGAAACGATAAATCTTTCCGGAGTTAGTGGTTTCCTCAAAATCTGCACTGCCACCGAGGGTTCCAATTGCTTCAACAAGCTCAGATTTGTATTGCCTGCTTTCGTCGATCATCTTATTGAATACACTGATCAGATCCTGGTTGCCGTCTTTGGTATCCTCAATTGCTCTTTCGTATCCTTCTACACGGTCGTTGTTAATACGAACCAGGTCATTTAGTACCTGCACGAGCTCATCTCTGTTTTCTGTTTGCATAAAATCGTTGTTTAATAATGTTAATATTTCGTTATCCCGGATGCCGGGAAACAAAGACTCTCTCAAATGTCAGGGGTTGTTATCCAGCTTGAAGAGTAAGGCAGCTGAATTGTTGTGATAATTCACAATCAACAACATCACAACATTAATTATGCCAACAAACACTATCCTACGATATGCAGCAATACTGGTATTATTGATCGCTATCGTATTCATCCTGTTTCATTTGAAAGTGGTTCTTGTGCCCATTTGTTTCTCCATTGTATTTGCTGTAATGCTTTTTCCCCTGGCTTTCCGTATGGAAAAAGCTGGTATTGGACGGGCCATATCTTCATTCATTGCCGTAGCAATTATGACTTTAATATTTGCAGGGTTATTCTTTATGCTGTTCCGGCAGCTGGGTAACCTTTTGCAGGAAGGTCCTGTACTGATCAGGAAAATGAGCGTTATAATAGACAGATTTGAGACACTGATCGCTGAAACATTCTACATAAAGAAGTCGGTGACAGCAGAACATTTCAATAAACAGTTGGACAATGTGGTTGAAAATAGTGGAAATATTTTCACAAGCCTGGTAGGGATGGCAACCTCTTTCCTGGCCGGGGCCGTGCTTATACCATTGTTCGTATTCTTCCTGATATATTACCGTGACTTCTTTCTCGAATTTTTCTATAAACTTTTTCCTTCATCAGAAAAAAACTGGATCGATGAAACATTAGCAAGGATCTATTTCGTGATCCAGAACTATTTGCTGGGTGTAGTGATCGTAATGGGGATAGTAGGGATCCTGAACTCCCTGGGACTCTATATGCTGGGCATAAAATATGCGTTCTTCTTTGGCTTTTTTGCAGCCCTGCTGATGCTCATTCCATATATCGGGATCATGATCGGTGCATTACTGCCGGCTTTGATGGCATTGGTAACTAAAGATCACTACTGGTATGCCCTTGGCGCAATTGGGGTGATGCTATTTGTACAGCTCCTGGAGGGAAACTTAATTACGCCATATATAGTAGGTTCCAAAGTAAGTATCAATCCCCTTATCATCATATTCATGTTCCTGTTATTCGGCAAGCTTTGGGGAGTCCCCGGCCTTGTGCTGGCCCTGCCACTTACAGCGATCATGAAAGTATTGCTGGAAACCATTCCAGCCTGTAAAGCTTATTCATTTATCCTGGGTGAGCCCCAGCAATACCATCTGAAAAAGTTTTCAAGGCTTCATGTAAAGATGGAAGAACGGAAGTCACAACGGGACAGGAACGCCGCTGTGTCTTAATATCCACAGTCGGGGCATTAAAATTTCCTGCGTTAGATAAAAAGTTAAGAATTTATGAAAACTCTCGTTGTTACCGCCCTTATGTTATTATCGGTTAATCATCTTCAGGCACAGGCTATGGGTCGGGAATATCGCACAGCCATAGGTGTTAAAGTCTGGGATGGCGGTGGCCTAAGTGTCAAGCATTTTGTAAACGATAAAGCTGCGCTGGAGGGTATAGCGTATTTCTGGGATCAGGGAGTCAGGTTGACGGGCCTATACGAGATCCATGGCGACATTGGAGGAGCACCAGGCCTGAAATGGTATGTGGGCCCTGGCGCGCACGTGGGATTTTATGATAACAACGATCATAATGATGGTGAAGGAAGTACCTATTTCGGGATCGATGGGGTACTGGGCCTTGATTTTAAATTCAATAAAGCGCCTATTAATATTTCGATCGACTGGCAGCCTGTATTTGAGTTCGGGGAAGGCCGTGGCTTCTATGGCAACTGGGGAGGCCTTGGCATCAGGTATGCATTTGGAAAATAGAATGCTGTATGGGTCTCCAGCCCATGCTGCTGATTTCCTGATCATTTAAAAGTGAATTATGATCAAGCCAATTCAATTGTTGTATGACGACCGCTTGTACACCGCCGAGATCTCGGAGATATATCATCCTATTCACTGGATGTTTCACGTGAGCTTTGATGATGGATATGAGAATATCTTTTTTTCCGATGTTGAAAGCGGTAAGTGGATAGAACAGGATATGGGGTTCACTCCGCTTGCGGAGTTGGTTGGGAAAAAGATCGAATCTTATATTCCCAAGGATAACATCATCAGGAAATCGGTGAACTGGTATCACGAGGAGAACGGGAATAAGAATATCCATTTTGGATACTATCGTTTCGTTGTTGATGGGTATTCAACTTATGAGATTTACGCAGATAACAAAAGATATATGTTCACTCTGGTTAAGCTGAACAACGAATTGTGGCAACTATTCAAAGTGCCGGGCATGGCAGGATGGAATTATAACGAAGAATATATAGAAGAAATTCCATTTATTATCGACACATTGAAATTCTGAATATATATCGATGTAAGTGTGGTCAGCCATTAAAACTAATAGAGAGGCGGTTGTACAACTGCCTCTTTTTTTTGTGGCATTAAGTTTACACCGGTATATGAAAAACATGGAAAGAGACGGATTCACCAGCAGCATCTGGCAGTCAGAAACTTCTTATTCCTCTGCCGGTAAGCTGCCCAAACAGACGATTTTTGACGTATTGATTGTGGGAGGGGGCATTACGGGCCTGGCTACTGCGCTGGCCCTTCAATCTGCAGGCAAAAACTGCGTATTGATCGAAGCTCACGAGATCGGATTTGGCTCTACTTCAGGCACAACTGCCCATATCAACACTATGCTGGAGAAATCCTATCAGGAGATCGCAGAAGATTTTTCAGAAGAGAATTCAAACAAGGTGGCCAGGGCCGTCCAGGACTCTATCAACCTGATCCGAGAGAATATTTCACGCTACCAGATAGATTGTGATTTTTCGATGCAGCCAGGCTATATGTTTTCGATCAACGAAAAACAATCAAAGGATCTTGGAGCAATTGTTGACTATTGCGTAAAACTCGGAGTAAAAGCCGAATACACTGTTGCCCAAGAATTCCCATTTCATTATGAAAAGCTTGCGGTTTTTAATGACCAGGCACAGTTTCACCCGGTAAAATATATATTCGGTCTGGCCAGGGAATTTGAAAAGCAGGGTGGTGTAATTATCCAGCATTGCAGACTGACTAAATTGGAAAAAGGATCACCTTCCCTGGCGGTCACTTCACTGGGAAATATTTCTGCGCTCCAGGTTGTGTATGCAACCCATACACCTCCCGGTGTGAATATCCTTCATACACTGATCGCTCCCTATAGAAGCTATGTATTGGCAGCTGAGCTGGAGAATGAGGATTACCCGGAAGGCCTGATCTATGACCTTGAGGAGCCATATCATTATCTTAGGTTGTATAAGCAACAGGGCAAAACCTATCTTATTGTAGGAGGTGCTGATCATAAGACAGGGACAAATGATAACAGTTCCGGCCCTTACCGTGATCTTGAAGCATATTTGAGAAAATATTTCCATGTAAAAAGTATCGACAACTGGTGGTCTTCGCAGTTTTATGATTCTGCTGACGGCCTGGCTTATATCGGCGAGATGCCTGGAGAGGGAGAGAATGTATTTGTTGCCACAGGTTTTGGCGGAACGGGCATGATCTATAGCCATATGAGTGCCATCATCATAAAAGAGCTGATTTTAAGAGGAGAAAGTGAATACGGCAAGATATTTTCGCCAAAGCGAATCAAGCCTGTTGCTTCATTCAGCAAATTTGTGAAAGAAAATGCCGGTGTGATAAAAGATCTGATCGCGGGAATTCTGCCTCGTGAAAAACTTGAAGTTGTTTCGGATCTGGCTCACGGAGAAGGCAGGGTAGTGGAGTACGAGGGAAAAAAGACTGGTGTTTATAAAGATAAATCCGGCCATTTATTTGCTGTCAATCCGGTATGCCCGCACCTCAAATGTACAGTTGAATGGAACAGCACTGAACTTAGCTGGGATTGTCCTTGTCATGGTTCCCGATTCTCATATACCGGGGAATTGATTACCGGCCCTGCAACAAATAACCTGGAAATGTATCAGTTAAATATGCAGTCAGGCCTTTAAACCTGCTGACTAAAATGCATTTTTTCCAGCAAACCCATCAATAGAAGTTCTTCTTTCATCAGGCCGGTCTTCTGGTCTGGTTCTTCAAGGGCATCGAGCTCATCAAGCAGCTCTTTAAGTTTATCTTCTTCATAAAGCCGGATGATACCTGGATGCACATAGTATTTCTTGCAGACTGTTCGGGTATTGCCAAGTTTGATACTCACTTCGTCGATCGCTTCCAGGATCCTTTTTTTCTTTTCGGCTTCGGTAACTGCTTCTTCCATGGCTTTCAAGCTGCTTATCATATTAAGTGTACCCGCCCAGGTTCTGAAATCCTTTGCCGTGAAGTCGCCCTGTGTTGCATCTTTGATATACTGGTTGACCTTGCCGCTGTCAATCACTCCGCGGTGGCCTTCATCATCATAATATTGAAAAAGTTCTTTTCCGGGAATCTCTTTGCAGGCTTTTACTATAGCCGCCAATTTCCTGTTCTTCAGACTTATTTTGTGAACGATCCCTTTTTTACCCTTAAAGCTGAAGTGAATTTCATGGCCATTGATGGCAACATGCTTGTCTTTCAATGTGCTGATCCCGTAAGAGCCATACATTTTCTCATATCCATTATTTCCAATCCGGATATATGTTCTTTCCATCAGGCTGATAACCGTAGCCAGCACTTTATTTTCGTTCAGACCCTTCGAAGCTAGATCTTCCTCAAGCTTCATCCTCAATGCCGGAAGCTGTTTGCCAAATTCCAGCAGTCTGTGGAATTTGGTTTCATTCCTCAGTTTCTCCCATCTGTGGTGGTATTTGTACTGTTTTCTCTTACGAACGTCTTTCCCCGTGGCTTGCAAATGACCATTTGGAACAGGGCAAATCCATACCTCTTCCCAGGCAGGCGGAATGGCCAGCTTCCTGATCCTTTCGAGTTGCCCTTGATTAGTCACCGGTTTATTGCGGTAAAAGAAAACAAATTGATCCTGCTTTTTCACTCTATTGATCCCAGGATTGATATCGGAGGTATAGATCAGGTCGGCCATCGCTGCAGCTTCCTCCATGTTCTTACTCAACGCCAGCACAACTTCATGTGATAGTGAAGAGGTAATATCATCGGTTTCTGAAACTTTCATAAATCTGTTTTAAAAAAAAGCCAGGCCAATAAAAGCCTGACTTAACCCTTGGAACCCAAAACCAACAACATGAAAATTCCTTATTCTTCTTCTTCCTGAGTAGCTTCGAAATTGATATTATTTTCAGCGATATAGGTCAACTGCTGGTCAGCATCTTTTTCCTCATCAAGAGTCTCCTGCAAAAGATCTGCCACCTCCTGCATGCCATAAGTGCGGGCAAGAGTCACCAGGCAACCATAAGTTGCTATTTCGTAATGTTCAACCTTTTGTGCAGTGATGATCAACGCAACATCACGGGTAAGTGTGTCATCTTCAGTTTCACTCATCATTTCATCACCTTCTTCCTGTAAGCCATCCATAACCGGGCATCTTTTTGCCTGGGCACGTTTGCCGAGGATCTCAAAAATCCGGTCCAACCTGCTCAGTTGCTCCTGGGTCACTTCCTGGTGATTCATGAAAATATCCTTCAACTCGTCTGTTGTGGCATTCTTAGCCATCTTGCCAAGCGCCTTGATGAGCGTTTTTTCAACATAATAAATGTCTTTTAACTGATCCAGGAAAAGTTTCTCCATGGGAGAATTCATCATCTGCTGCTCCTGCTCCATCGGAGTCTTATTCGCTGCTTTGGAGGTAGTGTTGTTCCTCGATCTGCCTTTAGTTTGCTTTGCCATAATTATGTTTTTAAAGATTTGCAATGTCTACCAGCGTGATGCTGGTGAAGCAATGCGTTAAAAACTTAGTGCCATCGAATGAAGAGAAACTATTGGAGCTGGTATAAGGCGCTAGTGCAAATCTGATGAAGAACTGAGTGCAGGATTCTTTTTTTCTGTTGATGTTTTTTCCCGTACGAGATCAGCGGGTGTATTGAATTCGCGGAATATAAGTCGCAGTGACTGATCGAAAGTGAAATAATGATAGATCCAGTTCATAAACACAAACAGCCTGTTCTTCACACCAACGATCTGGAAAAGATGCAGAGCCAGCCAGGCAAACCAGGCAAGAAAGCCACCAATATGCAGGAGTGGTTTCGGGATGTCAGCTACCGCACGATGCCGCCCTACCGTTGCCATGGAACCTTTATGGTGATATATGAAAGGTGTCATGGGTTCATTTTTCATTTGGTGCAGGAGATTTTTACACAGCAGTTTGGCCTGATCAAGTGCAACCGGAGCGATCTGCGGATGTCCTTTAGGATAAGCTGCTGTTTCCATATAGGCAATGTCTCCAACAGCATAGATGTCAGCATATCCTTTTACGCGGTTGAATTCATCAACTATGATTCGGTTGCCTTTCGTTACTGTATTTTCAGGAATTCCATAAGGGATATTTCCTTTGATACCCGCTGCCCAGATCACTGTTCTGCTGCCAATCGTACTGCCGTCTTTAAAACTAAGATGCTCACCATCGTAATATTGAACCATCGCATTGGTGAGTACCTCTACACCCAGTTCTTCAAGGTATTTGGCAGACCTCGCAGAGGATTCAGGTGACATCACCGCCAATACTTTATCCATTCCTTCCACCAGGTATATCTTCATTTGCGAAAAATCAAGTTCAGGGTAGTCTTTCGGAAGTACCCAATTTTTCATTTCTGCAATGGCTCCAGCCAGTTCAACACCGGTAGGTCCGCCACCCACAATCACAATGGTCAGAAGCTCTTTTAATTTAACAGGATCAGTTTCTTCAAGTGCATTTTCGAAATTCTGTATGAGGTGATGCCTTATCCTCAGCGCCTCCACTGTGGATTTCATGGGCCAGGCATTTCCGGCTATCTGTTCATTGCCGAAAAAATTGGTTTCTGCTCCCATGGCGATCACAAGCAGATCATATGGATACTCGCCGGTTGAAGTCACAACAATTTTGTTTGCATGCTGGACTTCAATGATGTCTGCGATCCGGATCCTTACATTTTTACTATTATGGAAAACCTTTCTGAGCGGGAAAGAAATATTACTGGCATCAAGGCCCGCCGTGGCCACCTGGTAGAACAGAGGCTGAAATTGGTGATAGTTGAACCTGTCGATCAATAATACCTCAATCCCTTTCCTGTTGTCAAGGTTCATTGCTGTTTTAAGTCCTCCAAAACCACCACCTAGTATTACAACCTTCATCCTGTTCTATTTTTTAATGCTAACCTTGAACAGCTTCAATTCCGCGTCCACTGTATTTGTGTACCAATATACACATTGAAAATGTTAAAGATCTTTGCGATTCTCCTGAGACCGCAGGGATCCATGCAACTGTTAGTCTGCCTGCCTGTTTTGAACCGGTGCCTGCTCGATGTTTCCACTCATTTCCATTACAATCACCGGGCAAATCTTGTCAGGCAATATGGAAGGTAGGGTCAATGAGATCTTATGGTCGTTTTGGGTAAATGGGATGGATCCTCCATTCATGAAATATGCTTTGACCAGTTTCTGGTTTGGAATATTTTTAAGCGAGAGTTCATTGCTATCAGATTTCAATAACAGCAAATTAATCTTATTGCCCTTACGGGTAGATGTGATCACACTGTCGGGGAAATAAGGTCCGCCCCTGGTATTGTATATGGCCGCTCCATACTTGTTGAGCCATGCACCCATCTCTTTCATTCTTTCAATTTGCCTGAGTTCAATTCGGCCGTCGGGCATTGGCCCAATATTGAATAGCAGATTGCCATTACCACCCGCTGTACCAGCCAGTGTGCTGATGCATTGTTTCAGCGACTTCATTTTATCGTTTGGTTTCCATGCCCACTGGGTACACATGGTGATACAGGATTCCCATGGTGTGGTCATGTTGATCTCACCGATCTGTTGTTCAGGGGTTGTATAATCGCCAACGGTTAATGGCCCCATTTGTTTGTGGTCACCTTTGCCCAATCTGTTATTGACGATAAGTTCAGGAGATAATTTCTTCAGGTAGTTATAGATATCTGCTCCCATATCATAGGTCCATGGTTCTTCCCAGTTTCCATCGAACCAAAGCATATAGGGCTGATAGTTAGTGACCAGTTCGTGCAACTGGTTTTTCATGTATTCCGTGAACTTACCCATATCAATATTTGCATCGGCGGCTTTATTATCATTATGTACCGGATATCTTTTATCATACCAATCCAGTACTGTATAATAAATGCAGAATTTGATATTGTATTTCCTGCAGGCTTTGGCAAGCTCCCCCACAATATCTTTTTTGTAGGGCGAATTCATGATATTGTAGTCTGTGTATTTTGTTGGCCAAAGACAGAACCCGTCGTGATGCTTGGCGGTGATCGTGAGGTATTTGAAGCCCCCGTCTTTTGCAGCTTTTACCCAGGCATCGGCATTGAACAGGACGGGATCAAATTCCTTGTAAAGATTGTCATAGTCATCTTGTTCAACACCATGATTTCTTGACCAGCCTATCTCGGTGCCTCTCAGGCTGACCGGGCCCCAATGGATAAAGAGTCCCAGCCTCTTGTCCATAAAATCTTCCAAAGTTTTAGTACTGGTCCTGGTATTTACCAATGATTTCTCCTGTGCGTAAACGGACCCATAAAAGGAAAATATCAGGAAAAAAAATACCGAAAGCCTGCTCATATATTCTGGTTTTTGAGAACTCCGGGAAATTTATCATGCGTATGAATTACAAATTCACCGAATAATGTATTTGCCCATGCAAACCATTTACGGCTGAACTTCGAGGGATCATCTTTATGAAAGGCTTCATGCATAAAACCAGTTCCTGCATGCGTTGTTTTGAGCAAATGCAAACTCTGTTTTACTTCATCTGCGCTGTTTGAGGTAAGGCCCCTCATTGTGATACTCAAAGGCCAGATCGTATTCATTCCCCCATGTGGCCCGCCTATACCTTCTGCAGCCTTGCCTTTGAAAAAGAATGGATTATTTTCTGAGAGGATGTATTTACGGGTATTGGCGTAGATGGCGTCGTCAGATCTTACTGCATTCAGATAAGGTAAAGAAAGCAAGCTGGGTACATTACTATCATCCATTAAATTGAAACTTCCAAAACCGTTCACTTCATACGCATAGAGTTTGCCGAATTTTTCATGGTTGACTATCGCGTATTGCTGCAGCGCTTGTTTGACCTCTTTAGCCAGGTTGCTGCATTCATTGGCCAGGCTGGCATTATTCCTGATCTTGCTTACCATTTCTGCAGCCTGCTCAAGTGATACGACTGCAAAAAAGTTTGAGGGGACCAGGAAAGGGAAAATCGTTGCGTCATCACTGGGCCGGAATATAGAGCATATCAGTCCAACAGGTTTGACAGGATAGCCGTATCCTGCAAGAGGTACGCCATCAGTGGCCCATGAAGTGGATCGCTGGAACGTGTACGGGCCATCTCCTGTTTTACGTTGTTGTTCTTTGAAAGTTCTGACTGTCAGGGCGATGGTATCTTCCCATTCTTTGTCGAATACAGATGTATCTCCCGTCAGCTTCCAGTAATTGTAAGAAAGCCTGATAGGGTAGCAGAGTGAATCGATCTCCCATTTCCGTTCGTGAATGCCGGGTTTCATGGCAGTGAGGTCGCTGCTCCATTCGCTTTTCTTGTTAAAGTCTTTATAGAAGGCATTAGCGTAAGGATCAAGCTTGATGAACTTTTTCTGCCTGTTGATCACGCCTGCGATCAGTTGCTTGAGTTTCTGGTCTTCTTTGACCAGGGGAAGATAAGGCCACACCTGCGCTGTACTGTCCCTCAGCCACATGGCGTCTATATCGCCGGTGATCACAAATGTATCCGGCTTGCCATCGATCATCTCAAAATCAACCGTAGTGTCCAGCGTGTTGGGAAAGCAGTTTTCAAAAAGACAGGCCAGTTCCGGATCTGCAATTTGTTTTTTCAATTTCAAGATGGTCTGTTCTACTGCTTCACTGACGAACTTCCTGTCAGCAACTCCTGGCCGGCCGGGTTTACATGCATTTTCATGTAACGCAAAAACACTGTTGCGGTCAAAAATTAAAGCAGATGATAACAGGCTTGTATACCTGATGAATTTTCTTCTGGTTGACATATGTTCAATTTACTTGGAATAAGAATAGGGATAATCTTTTGATGATATACCACGGAGCTTATTGGGTTGTGCTGCCATTTTAAACAGGAGCGAACTTCCTTTTAACAGTTCGCTATGTGTAATATAGTTTTTGGCATGATCAGCATTATTGATCTGCAGGTTAGCAACATACCTGTTGGCTGCAGAATTTTCCGGAGCGCTGATCTGAATTGTCTTCCCGTTCTCCAGACTGATCTCTGCTTTTTTGAACAGGGGTGCGCCCAGAACATATTGATCGGTGCCCGGGCAAACAGGGTAGAAGCCGAGGGAAGAGAAAATATACCATGCCGATGTCTGACCATTGTCTTCATCACCACAATAGCCATCAGGTTTGGGATTGTATAACCTGTTCATGACTTCCCTGGTCCAATACTGTGTTTTCCATGGCTGGCCAGCATAATTATAGAGATAGATCATGTGCTGGATCGGCTGATTGCCATGGGCGTACTGGCCAAAGTTAATAGCCTGCATTTCGCGGATCTCGTGGATCGGAAAACCGTAATAACTGTCGTCAAATACAGGGGCCATTTGAAAGACGGAATCCAGCATGGATGTAAAAACTTTTTCACCGCCCATGAGGTTGATCAACCCTTTTATATCATGAAACACGCTCCAGCTATAGTGCCAGCTGTTCCCTTCTGTAAACGCATCTCCCCATTTAAACGGATTGAATGGAGACTGGAAACTTCCGTTTTTCAGTTTGCCTCTCATTAATTTGGTCTCTGGATCAAAAAGGTTTCTGTAGTTCAACATCCTTTTTTCATAGAGAGCAATTTCTTCTTTGGGTCGGTTCAGTGCTTTGGCCAGTTGCCATATTGTAAAATCATCATAGGCATATTCAAGCGTTCTCGCCGCATTTTCATTGATCTTGACGTCATAAGGAACGTAGCCAAGTTCGTTATAATATTGAACACCTTTTCTGCCAACCGCATTGAGCGGGCCTTCATTATTCGCGCCCTTGATCAGTGCTTCGTACAAAATGTTGATATCATAGCCTCTCAATCCTTTCATATAAGCATCAGCAACAATGGAGGCAGAATTGTTTCCAACCATGACGTCCCTGAAACCGGGGCTTGACCATTCCGGAAGAAATCCACCTTCTTTGTAATCATTGACCAGGCCTGCCTGCATTTCCTTGTTGATGGATGGATATAACAGGTTCAATAATGGATATAAGGCCCTGAATGTATCCCAGAAGCCAGTGCCCGCATACATATAGCCGTCCAGAACTTTACCATTGTAAAAACTGTAATGAACGGGTTTGCCGTTCGGATCTATTTCATAGTGTTTTTGGGGAAAACAGACTGCCCTGTACAGGCAGGAGTAGAATGTCCTGGTCTGATCTTCAGTGCCGCCACTGATCCTGATTCTTCCAAGGGTCTTGTTCCATGCGTCTTTTGATGCAGCAACGGTTTGATCAAATGATTTTTTTCCGATCTCCTGCTGAAGATTGAATTCCGCCTGTTCAATACTGATAAAAGAAGATGCTACGCGGATATTTATTTTCTCGCCTTTTGATGTTGAAAAGCCAACGATCGCTCCTGCATGATCTGCTTTCATTTCAAGCGCTTCTTTCACAAGCACACTGTCGTGCCAGGCATAACTGGAAGAAAAAGCTTTGTCAAATACCAGCACAAAATAGTTCTTGAAGTTATCCGCTACACCGCCGCTGTTTTTTGTGGTATAACCCACTATTTTTTTCTGTTCCGGAATGATCTTAATATAGGAGCCCTTATCAAATGCATCTACCACAAGAAATGAACTGTCGTTCCGGGGGTAAGTGATCTGGAAGTTAGCGGCCCTTTCAGTTGCCGATATTTCGGTGGTGACATCGAAATCTGCCAGGTAAACACTATAATAATATGGCTTTACAATTTCTGTTTTATGGCTGAACAGGCTTGCGCGTTTATCCTGGTTGATGATAGGTTTCCCGGTAAGAGGCATGATGCAGAATTGGCCGTAATCATTCATCCAGGGTGAGGGCTGGTGGGTCTGTTTGAACCCTCTTATTTTTTCGGCTGTATAAGTGTACATCCAGCCATCTCCCATTTTCCCGGTCTGGGGCGACCAGAAATTCATACCCCAGGGCCGCCCGATAGCGGGGTAGGTATTGCCATTAGACATGCTGTAAGAAGATTCCGTGCCCATCAGGGGATTGACGTAGTCTACCGGATCCTGGGCCAATGAAAAAGTCAGCAGTGAAAGAAAAAATACAGTAAGAAACAAGGGTCTTGTCATTTTGGTTGCTTTATTGGTTTTGCCAATTGGGTCCTAAAGCTAATTCAATCATTAAAAATCCTGACCTATGAATGAATGAACTTGGTCAGGCGGGTTAATAAGGCCCTGTAGGGAGCTATTTTTTCTTTTTGTTCGTCAATTCCCGATTACTTATTTTTGCACCCCTTAATTGGCGGGGTAGCTCAGGCGGTTAGAGCGTTGGATTCATAACCCAAAGGTCTCGGGTTCAACTCCCGATCCCGCTACAAAAAAATGGTCTCTTGGAGACCATTTTTTTTAGGTTGCAGGTAAAAGGTTGCAGGTTGCAGAAAAACCTATCCTGTATCCTATATTTTCTATCCTCATCCTCAATTCCCTTCCCGACTGGGGAAAATTTCCCCGCTTTCCGCAACAAACGGGCGATAATTGTGGAATTTCCCCCAAAATATGCTTGGCATTATTCTTTTAGCGGCTATAGGAAATCATTAGTTATGGAGAATAATGAAAATCAAAACAGGCCAAACCGCGATACTAAAACTTCCAACCGGGGGCTGGCTTCGGCTGATCCTAAAACAAGGGCAGAAGTAGCCAGGAAAGGCGGCGAAGCCGTCAGCAGGAACCGCGAACACATGGCAGCCATCGGCCGCAAAGGTGGTCAAACCGTTAGCCAGGACCGTCAGCACATGTCCCAGATCGGTCGTAAAGGCGGTGAGAACTCAAGGGGTAACGAAGCCAAATCAGGCGAAGGTTCTCCTGAAAATGCATAATACCCACGGACGCCCGGAATCTATAAAAAAATGTGATCACCTTAACATACCTCCCCCGAGGTATGTTTTTTTTATGCCTTACAAAAAAGAATATGAGCTCCAGGACAACCACAGAACTTAGCGAGATCCGAAAATGGGCCGAAGAAAGAGGCGGAAAACCTTCCCGTGTAACGGGTACGGAAGAAGATGGGGAGCTGGGAGGAGTGTTGCGTATCGATTTCCCGGGTTACAGCGGC
>DATGXN010000304.1:0-1681 GCA_035298945.1 Chitinophagaceae bacterium
GAGATTGTCGTATACTTTCTGCAGCACCTGTTTGCAGAGTTCAATATCGTCAGGTGCAACACCTTCAAGTGCTTCATTAAGAGTCTGGTTGGCCAGTTCCATAGACTGATCCTGCAGTTTTCGTGCCGTATCCGTCAAATAGATCAGGTTTCTTCGCCGGTCTTCCTTGGAGGCAACTCTTTTCACCAGCTTAAGTTTTTCCAGGTTATCTACCAGCCTGGTAATGCTGGGTTTGTCCCTGAATGTAGCATTACATAATTCCTGCTGGTTCACACCATCCTGCTTCCACAAATGGTATAAAACACTCCATTGTTCAATGGTGATGTCCATCCCATTCTGCTTGAAATTCTTCTGCAACCTCCTGGCAATAGCTGTTGAAGCCTTACCCGTGATAAAGCTGTATAACTCGCCCCGTTTAAATTGGTTGTTTGACATATTGTTAGTTATGCAACTAATTCGAAAGTACAAAATATTTATTTACGAAATGTTAATAATTTTTAAATACCGTCTGCAGTATGGCGGTATGATATTATTATATTTGAATTCATCTAATAAGATAGAATCCGCCCTCCCAACTCATCTTCCCGACCCCCAGGAAACCTAGATTAACAGAAAATTTACTGAATAAATCCTTGAGCGCAATGATCAGCAGGATCGTGGTGTTGCTTATCCTTATGATGATAGGTGGTAGTGCAACGGGACAGACAAAAGACGTGGTGATAGCTGTAATGGGTTCATCAACTGCCGAAGGTGCAGGTGCATGGCCCGTTGACTCCAGTTGGGTCAGTCGCCTGAAACTAGCGGTCAGGACTAATCTCACAGACGGCAAAGACACTATTGTATATAATCTAGGCAAGGGTGGCACTACTACCTATGTCGGCAGGGAGAATAGCTTTGTCCCTCCATCCGGGTATATGGGTCCGGATCCCGACAGGAATATCAATAAAGCCCTTTCCTTATATCCTAATATCATCCTGGTTAATTATCCTTCCAACGATGTGGCTAATAATATGCCCACCAAAACCACCATGGATAATTATCGCACTTACGGTAAATATGCATCCGATGCAGGTATCCAGATCATCTTCCTTACACCACAGCCCCGGAACTCAGTGGGATATGACCAACAGGTACAGCTAAGGGACCAGAAAGACTCCGTTATGAATTCATTTGCGGGCAGGGCTATCAATGTATGGGATCTGCTTGTTGGCAGTGATGGTTTGACTATAAATCCCGAGCTAAGTGCTGGTGATGGTACCCATGTAAATAACAAGGGTCACCGCTTGATCTTTGAACAGGTAAGCAATTTCCTGGCAGCCGCCTCTCTCCCTGTCAAGCTCTCCAAATTCGAAGCTGAACTTGCCGACAAAAAAGTTGAATTGCGATGGGAAACAAGTTCCGAACTGAACAACAGCCACTTCATCGTGGAAAGATCTTTGAACGCCAGGGATTTTAAGGCCATCGGCGAGGTAAAAGGGAAGGGCAGGTCCACAACTAAAGTGAAATATAAGTTCACCGATATCAACCCGGTCTCCGGAAAAAATTTCTACCGCCTGAAACAGGTAGACCTTGACGGCAAATCAACATTCTCCCAGGTTATAGCGGTAACTATCAAAGCCGCACTTGCAGCGGAAAGCTTATATCCCGTCCCTGCCACCAATTCCATCAACCTGAAAATTGC
>DATGXN010000305.1:0-9093 GCA_035298945.1 Chitinophagaceae bacterium
GGTGACAGTGGAGATGACCAAGTCTGGCTTTCCCGGTGATTTGAAAGGCAACTATGTTCTTGCAGCAAGAGTGGAGGATAATGACTCTTATGGCAACCTGATCGCTGAAAAGACAGTGCCATGGGGAACTGTTCTTAAACCGGACAACAGTTTCTTTGAAACCCGTGCACTCTGGTCTACCCGTACAAGAGCACCACTTTGGTTATTATTCATGGCCTACGGCATTGTGATCTCAGTCTGGGTAACCCTTGTGTACCTGGTGATACTATTGGTCAGGATAAAAAAACTTGGAACGGCCGGGCAATAAAGATCATTTCGGATTTTAGCGATAACTTTATTGGATATGGAAATGAGAAAACTTTTCATCTACATAGCCTGCAGTGTAGATGGTTATATTGCTAAGCCAAACGATGACCTTAGTTTCCTGGATGTGGCCACTAAAGAAGGGGAAGACTATGGGTATGCTGAATTTATTTCCACGATCGATACCGTGATCGTTGGAAGAAAGACCTATGACTGGGTCATGAGACAAATAGGGGAGTTTCCCCATGCAAAGGATAAGGAATCTTATATCATTACCCGCACGCCAAGGCCATCAGAAGGGAACCTTCATTTTTATTCCGGGGACATTAAAGAGTTGGTTACTCAACTGAAATCCAGGCCGGGCAAACATATTTTTTGCGACGGCGGTTCTGAGATCATCCAGGTTTTATTGAAAGAAGATCTTGTAGATGAGATGATCATCTTCCTCATTCCCGTAATGGTAGGTGCAGGCACAAGATTGTTTCAGGATGGAAGACCTGATCAAAGGGTAAGTTTGGTATCATCTAAAGCCTACGATACCGGTGTAGTGAAAGTACACTATAAGCTCAGTAAGCGGTGAGCAGTAAGCAGTGAGCAGAAAATTTCACCGCTTACTGCTTACTGCTTACTGCTCACCGCTCACTGATTACTGCTGTGCCTCCCAGTCTTCCCCCAAAGCCCATTTATTATCATAGTATCCCGCTGCCTTGATGGCTTTGTCTCCATCTTTCAACATATCAACCGTGAAGATCATGAAGTCAGGGAAGCCTGAAGCCCCGCTGAAATATTGATTGGCATCCGCAGCCCGCATGCCTTTGATGCCTGTGCCCCCAATGAGGGCAATGGCAGTTTTGTTATTACTCAACTGGGGCCACATATAATAAGAGCCAAGATCATCACCGGTCCAGGATTTTTCGCCAACAGTTGCTTTGCCTTTTTCTATTTTAACCGGGCAGTCTTTCATCAGCGTTGCAGCAGCTGCATTGGTAGTCATATTCCCATAAAGTATCACACCGCGGTTTTCATAATTGCCTTTGGCAAATTCTTCGTCCGACAAAATATCCATCGCGCCATTTCCGCGGTAGTACCAGGTTTCAGCATCATATTTGGCTTTGAAAAAGGCCCAGGCATTTTCTTCTGCATTGCCTTTTGTGCCGTAAACAAAAACCATCTTGTAGTTGAATGGCTCTTTAAAACCTCCATTCCGGCTGATCCCTTTCTCTGTCAATGAAGGAGCTGCAGCCTTCTCCCATTTCGATTTTTTGATCAGCACAATTTTGGGATCAGCCGTTCTGAGGAATGTTGTCATCTGCTGATCGAGCTCAATATTTACTGTATCGCCGGGTTTGAAATCAGAAAGATCAATGCTGAGCGATGCAATATTTTCAGTTTTGCCTTTGATGGTTTTCTTTTTCAGATCCCTGCTCAAAACAATACGACTGTATTCGAATGATTTCTGCTGCTGCAGGATGGTTGTCCACCTGTAGTTGGCTGAGATGCCAGTAGAAGCGGTGGAGAAATCAATCTCATTTACTGCCTCAGAAGCAGGAATGGAATGCCATTTAAAGAAATCGAAGATGGGTTTCCAGTCTACGCTCTGGTCGCCGAACCAATGTGAACCACCGGGATATTCATAATAGCTGAAGTCCTGGTGAAATTCTCCCAGCAGTTTTCTCATCTGCCTGGCAAATTCCACTGGAACGGTTTCATCTGCATCACCGTGGAAAATATAGACACCGCCTGCTTTGTAATTTTTTGCCAATGCAATCACATTGCTTTGATTGCTGGACCTGATCAACATTTTTCTCACCGGGGAAGCTGCATCGGTAGGTACTTTCCCATCATGGGAACCATAGGCAGCAAGCGTTGGATAGCCAGCACAGGGTGCAATGGCAGCCCATGAACCTGCGTAGGTTGCACCAAGGAACCAGGTGCCATGGCCACCCATGGAGTGCCCAGTGAGATAGATCTTCTGCGGATCTGGTTTGTATTTTTCCTTAGCAATATTCAATACTTCGAGGGCATCAAGCCGTCCCCAGTCTTCCCAGTTAAAACCCCTGGGTCTCCTGTTAGTTGGTGCAACAACGGGGCCTTCATCTTTAGATTTATAGGCCCTGGCCTGGCCAATCGCCTCCACTCCTGCGCCATGGACGGAGAAGAATAGTGAAGGAGCTTTATCTGATTTTGATTTCTGCGGAGCAACGGCATAGTACTGCACAGATCCATCGATCTCGCTGATGAAGGTATAACTGGCATGCTCACCTGAATTGACTGCTGAAATATTTACATAGGCAGAGTCCAGCAGTTTTTTCCCATTGTACAATTTCAGGTCCAGACGATAATTTCCTTTTTTGATTTCTGCAGGTAAGGGAATACGGAAAGGCATTTTCCTGGTGGTCAGGCTGCCCAATGAAGGAAGATTGGTTGCCAGTTTATTGCCTTCTACGCTGGCCTCAATAGTAAGTGTATTTAGTGCGGATGAACTTAGATTTCTTACAACAATTCCTCCCCATTGCGGTTCAGTGGTTTCGTCTTTTACAAAAAACGGAAGTGTCGAGTCTGCAATCAGTATGCTCAGCGGTTTTTTGGGGAATTCAATTCGTGCAGACATGGACGAAAATCGTCCCATCCCAGCCGTGCGCAGATAGATCTCATTCAATCCTTTTTTCAACTCCACAGGTACCTGCATCCATCCTGAACGGTATTGATCGCCGCCATGAGGTGCGCCATTGAAGTAAAACATGGAATGACCTGCCGCAATGAGCACCGCATTTTGTTTTTTCGGCGAATTATAGCGGAGATAGAGATAGCCGCTTCCAAGCGCCTGGTTTCGGAAGATCTTGTTGGAGTCGGCCATCACCTTTACCCAAGTATTCTTCCAGGCTGGATCATTCACAACGGCTGCTCCTTCTTTAGGCGTCAGTCCTTCTTTATACAGTTGCCAGGCAAGTGCATCGGTGTAGAGTGCTTCACGTCCATACTGATGTACATTTCCTGAAGCCAGTCCTTCTTTGAAATAAAAAGTTTCCTGCGCTTGAAGGGTCTGGGTGCATGTAAGGATGAAGATGTAAAAAGCAAGTTTTCTCATAAACCGGAGTTAATGTGCAATAGTAAATTAATGTGGTGGAGAGATAAATGATGAATCTCAGGCAAATTATGCCGAATCAATTCTTATTTCATCATAATTTTAGCGCAATCGATTTCCCATGCTCCGTATAATATTGGTCGCATTTTGCATTTCTCTCAGTTTAGCTATTTATGCTCAACCGGTTTTACCTTATAAAGATCCCAGGCTGCCTGTGGAACAGAGAGTGAAAGATCTTTTAGCGAGAATGACCCCTGAAGAGAAATTCTGGCAGTGTTTTATGATCCCCGGAGAGATAAAACCCGGCGATGAAGCGAAATATAAAACAGGCATATTTGGCTTCCAGGTTAGTGCCGGCAGTAAAGGTGGTAATGCCGCAGAGCAATTGCTTCAGTATAATGCGACCGATGATGCAAAAGCACTGGCTAATAAGATCAATGCCATTCAGAAATATTTTGTAGAGAGTTCCCGCCTCGGTATTCCCATCATAGCATTCGATGAAGCCCTTCACGGTTTGGTAAGGCAGGGAGCGACGGCATTCCCGCAATCCATAGCCCTGGGAGCCACCTGGGATACGGCCATGATGAGCAAAGTGGCCAATGCCATAGCACTGGAAACCAAACAGCGTGGTATCAGGCAGATCCTTTCACCTGTTGTTAATCTGGCAACAGATGTAAGATGGGGCCGTACGGAAGAGACTTATGGCGAGGATCCGTTTCTTACAGCCCAGATGGGTATTTCTTTTGTGAAGGCCTTCGAGCAAAAAGGTGTTGTTACCACACCCAAACATTTTCTCGCCAATGTGGGCGATGGTGGCAGGGATAGTTATCCTATTCATTATACCGATGATTTCTTAGCGGAAACACATCTTTATCCTTTTCGTGAACTGATTGAAAAAGGTGGCGCCAGGTCTATCATGACGGCATATAACTCTGTTAACGGAAAACCTTCTTCCGCAAATGACGACCTGTTGATTTCAACACTTAAAAACAAATGGGGCTTTAAAGGATTTGTGATCTCAGATGCCGGGGCCGTAGGCGGATCTTTGGTACTCCACAATACATCTAAAGACTATCCCCAGTCTGCCGAGCAAGTGATGAACAATGGCCTGGATGTGATTTTTCAGACAGACTATGACCATTATAAACTTTTCATGCCGCCATTCCTGGATGGCCGGATCAACGCAGCAAGGCTGGATGATGCGGTGTCCCGGGTGTTGAGAATAAAGTTTGAATTAGGATTGTTTGAAGATCCATATGTGAAGGTGGAAGATATCGACAAGTACATCAATATGTCCGCGCACAGGAAGATTGCCCAGGACGCAGCAGCTGCCTCCTTTGTTTTATTGAAGAACCAGGGAGCACTACCTGTTAAGAAAACCACTGGCAGTATTGCACTGATTGGCACGGATGCTGTGGAAGCCAGGCTTGGCGGTTATGCAGGGCCGGGAGTAAACAAGATCTCCATTCTGGATGGTATGAAGAAGAAGATGCCCGGAGTGAAGATCAGTTACCGTCCCGGATACGATCGTGATGCAAAAGGTTATGCCGTTGTTCCTGCCCGGCAGTTGAAGATCAAAGGAGAATATTTTGATAATCCATCTTTTGCCGGGGAACCTGTTTTGGTGCGGGATGATAAGCAGATCAATTTTCACTGGACGCTGTTTTCTCCTGATGATACCAAACTGAAGAAGGATAATTATAGTGTACGATGGACCGGCCAGCTGACATCACCCTTGACTGGCAAGATCAGGATCGGTGTTGAAGGGAACGATGGATTCAGATTGTTCGTGGGTGGCAAGCTGATCATAGATCGATCTGTAAAGCAATCCTATCATACCATCATGGCTGACATGCCCGTGGAGAATGGGAAACAATATGATATCAGGCTGGAGTTTTCGGAGCCTGCGGGCAATGCAACGGTAAAGCTGATCTGGGACGTTAATGCAAGAGATGAATGGCAGAAAAAGATCAATGATGCCGTAGCCATTGCAAAGCAATCGGATCAGGTGATCGTAGTGGCAGGTATACATGAGGGTGAGTTTCAGGATCGTGCATTTCTTACACTGCCGGCACACCAGGAAGAATTGATACTCGCTCTTGCCGAAACAGGCAAGCCAGTGAGTGTATTGCTGGTAGGTGGGAGTGCCATTGTTATGGACAGGTGGCTGGAGCGGGTTCAATCCGTTGTCATGGTTTGGTATCCCGGTGATGCAGGCGGCGATGCGGTGGCAGATATGGTGACCGGTGGCGTCAATCCATCTGGCAAGCTCCCGATCACCTTCCCGATAGACGAATCTCAATTACCATTGGTGTACAATCATAAGCCTACCGGTCGCGGGGACGACTACCATAACCTGAGTGGACTCCCGTTATTCCCATTTGGTTTCGGTTTGAGCTATACCAGTTTTCAGTATAGCGATATCCGTCTTTCTTCTCCTGTAATGAACATGGGGGACAAGATAACCGTTTCGTGCAGGGTCAGGAATACCGGCAAGGTTTCGGGATCGGAAGTGGTGCAACTTTACATAAGGGATGAGCTGGCCTCGGTAGCCAGGCCGGTGCTGGAGTTGAAGGGATTTTCGAAGATCAGTCTTACTCCCGGCGAAGAGAAACTTGTTTCGTTTGAAATCAATAAAGACATGCTGACCATGATCAATGCCAAACATGAAACTGTTGCGGAGCCGGGCATGTTCCGCATCATGATCGGATCATCGAGTCGGGATCTGGTTTTGAAAACAGACCTGGAATTGAGGTAGGTTTCCGCCTCCACGCTCCAAGGGGCCTCCCTCCAAGGGACGTCCCTTGGAGGGAGGCCCCTTGGAGCGTGCTATTTCTTGCGGTAAGAAATGCCTTCATCGTATTTAAACAACTCATATCCCTTGCCTTCAAGGTATCCTGGTACATCAGAGAGCTGATTTTGTGCTTTATCTTCCGAAACTGGTGTTGAGAAAGGCATTTTGCCGGTAGGATTGAACTTTCCGGTTACGATATCAAGTAAGGCGTCTGTAGTTGTTCCAAACGTAGCCAGGATGCCGGCGTAATTTTTTTTAGTTGACTCATTATAGATCTCATCGATCACCCAGGGATTGGTATAGTTGATCGCCAGTATAGTTGGTTTCTTTGCACTGAGAGAATTGATATAATTGACGTCGACAGCATTTTTGGATAGAGAGAGAAACAATGGAGAGCCATCTGATTCGAACAAAGATTTTGAACCGGGTGTGATCCACAGTAATATCATGTCTGCTTCTTCCGGCGTTTTCACGAACTCCACATTTTCCCTGGTTTGCTGATAGATATTACTTGCAGATGATGCTCCTCTTTTCTGAAAATATGATTCGAAATAGATCTTCGTTTTTGGTTTTACAGGAAGTTGGTTCCTTTCGTTTCTGAGCAGTACGATGGATTTTCTCATGGCCAGATTGGCCCTTGCTTGAAATTCCTTATTGCCTGCTATCTGCGCAGCTTTATCCTCATCTACATATGGATTCTCAAACAAGCCCAATTCAAACTTTTCCAACAGTAGACGATAAACCGAATTATCGATCAGTTTCATATCCACCATGCCGGATTTAACCGTTTCCATCAGATCTTTTGGATCCGCAGTGCCGGAGAATATATTCACGCCACTTTCAATGGCTTTTTTGTATCGTTCTGTTATGGTCAATTGTTCTGCACCCCAGGGCATCATTTCTATAGGCCCCGTATCCGAATTGATTATACCCCTGAATCCAAGACTGTCGCGAAGCAGTTCTTTGATCACACCTGGGTTATATGCATAGGCGATCTTCTCATATTTAGTGTCCACAGGCAATGAATAGTAAGGCATGATGGCGGAGGTGCCAGCTTTGATCGCTGCTTTGAATGGAATAAGGTTGTTCTGAAACATCTTGCCTGGAAAATGTTCAATCTTCCCCCATTCGAAATGTGGATCCTGTCCACCAACTCCTGCGCCACCTCCAGGGAAATGTTTTGTAGTGAGGGCGACAGAGCTTCCGGAAAGTTTGGGCCCCTGGAATCCGATCACAATCTCATAGATCATCTTGCCAACCCATTCTGCGTTCTCCCCGAACGTTCCCTCAATCCTTTGCCACCTGGGCTCGGTGGCAAGATCAGCCATATACATATAGCCCTTTCTTAGGCCCACTGCTGTCCATTCCTGTCTTGCGATATCTGCAAATTCCCTGACAAGTTTCAGATCTCTCATGGCAGACAAGCCCAGTTCCCCGGGCCATGTTGAAAAAGGAGTAACACCTACACTTAAACCAATGGACGCGTCTTTTGTAATGTGATTACGCGGGTTGGAAGCTACAATGGCAGGAATGCCCAGGCCGTCACTTTCGCACAGAGCCTGTAGTTTGTTCGACCATTCCGCTATCGTGCGCGCTGGAACATTTGCACGGAGTATGAAATGCCTTAATTGAAACTGTGTCACAGCCTTTGTTGTACCGGCTGCCATCATAATTGGGACCGGTAAAGTTTTCTTTGTGAACATGTTCATATTGTTCACGAGATCTTCTTCATTGAAATCACTGGTTATGGGATCTTTTGATCTGGGCGCTTCAAAAGCCCAGTCATTTTTCAACCTCGTACTGCTGATCAGCATGAACCCCACTTTCTGTTCAACACTCATTTTTGACAACAGATCTTTCGCGCGCAGATCATAAGATAAGCGCCAGTCTTCATATGGATCCAGCTGCCCGTTCCGGTTCAGGTCTTTGAATTGCCTGCCATTTACCGTAATCAGCTTAGCATTACGGTAACCGAGTTTCGGCGTGCTGGATTGTGCAGAAGTGTTTTCGATGAATAACGCCATGCAGACCCCTATGATAAGCATTGATCTCATGAATACCGGTTTAGCATCTAATCTAGACATAAACCAGGGCCAGTATATGGAAATCGATTGAAGATGAGTGAAAGGGTTTGGCCTATGGGTGTTGATCCCATAATGAGAAAGTCCTCTTATAAATGATCATACCAACAAGAATTTTACGCATTCTCACCCGTGGGCCATGATGTTTTTCTTCACCCTCCAAGGGGCCTCCCTCCAAGGGACGTCCCTTGGAGGGAGGCCCCTTGGAGGGTGAGAGGTTAAATGATTATTCGAACCGCGCAAAACGATACCCCCGCGATCTGAAATAAGCGATCAGCTCAGGAAGCTTTTTGTAAAATTTGTCTATGCGGGCGGGGTCAGTACCCACGTGGATCAGCAAATGAAAACCATTCATCCCCCTCGTTTGCTCATACCTGAGGATCCGCCGCATGATGGTGTCACTGCTCAGATAGTTTTTCATGTCAGGTGTGGTATAATCAGCATTGGACGAAGTACCCGGACTGAAATTCACCATAACATATCCCATGCTTTTCACCAGTTCAAAAACCTGCCGGTTATACCATTCATAGGGTGGCATAAAAAACCTTATGCCGTTACGGGGGAGACCCAGGCGCACCAGGGCATCCATATTATCTTCCAGGTCTTTTTGTATCAACGGCAGACTGACCAGCAGGCTGTCTCTTTTTGTCCAGTCGCAGTACAATAAATGCTTATCGGAATGCGGCCCCACATAATGCCCCGCCTGGTATAACTGCTTCACCCAGCCCGGCTCCTTACGTACAAAATCACCAGTCAGAAAAAATGACCCCGGCACTTTCATACTGTCCAGCACCCGCGCCACATAAGGAAGACCCTCCATGAATTCATGG
>DATGXN010000306.1:0-6961 GCA_035298945.1 Chitinophagaceae bacterium
ATGTATCATGATGCGCAAATGCCATCTGAATACCTGTCCTGTTGGTGTTGCTACGCAAGATCCCGATCTGAGAAAAAGATTCAGTGGTTCAGCAGACCATGTAGTGAACTTCATCAAGTTCCTTACCCAGGAACTCAGGGAGATCATGGCAGAGCTGGGTTTCAGAACTATTAATGACATGGTTGGGCAGGTAGACAACCTGGTACAGAAAGAAGATATCCGTCATTGGAAATATAAACACCTTGACCTCTCTCCTATTCTTTACAAAGAACCAGCTTCCATGTATACTGGTTTATACAAACAGGAAGAACAGGATCATGGACTGGCCGCGGTACTGGACTGGAGTTTGCTGGAAGCTGCAAAACCTGCGCTTGAACACAGTGAGCATGTGAGAGCATTCTTCAACATTAAAAATACGGACCGCACAACAGGAACGATCCTATCCAACGAGATCACCAAGAAATATCGCGCCGCTGGTTTGCCAGACGATACGATCCATTTCAAATACAAGGGCACGGCCGGTCAGAGTTTTGCGGCATTTAATACCAACGGACTTACCCACGAGCTGGAAGGCGATGCCAACGATTATTTTGGCAAGGGTCTGAGTGGCGCTAAACTGATCATTTACCCTGACCATCATTCAGAATTTGTTCCTGAGAAAAATATCATCATAGGCAACGTAGCGTTTTATGGAGCCACTTCAGGCAAAGCATATATACGCGGCAAGGCAGGTGAAAGATTCTGTGTCAGGAACTCAGGTGTGGAAGCCGTTGTTGAAGGTGTTGGTGATCACGGTTGTGAGTATATGACGGGTGGAAGGGCTGTGATCCTGGGTGAGACGGGAAGGAACTTCGCTGCAGGTATGAGTGGCGGTATCGCCTATGTGTACGATGTGAACGGCAACTTCCCGGGGAACTGTAACAAAGAAATGGTAGATCTTGATCCGGTTGATGATGCCAGTGCTTCAGAGCTCAGGCATATGATCAACGAACACTACAGGTATACAGGAAGCAGCGTGGCAAAATTCATCCTGGATGATTTCGAAAATCAGCTCAAGCATTTCGTGAAAGTTTTCCCGAAAGACTTCAAGAAAGTTTTGCTGACCAAAGGATTGAAAACAACTGTAGCTTCAAATTAATTGATCAACGTTATTCTGAAAAAGTATGGGAAAACCAACAGGCTTTAAGGAGTTTACCAGGGAATTACCTTCTAAACTTCCTGTGGAGGAAAGATTAAAAAATTACAAAGAATTCGTTCAGCGTTATACGGATGAAAAGCTTACCCAGCAAGCTTCCCGCTGTATGGATTGCGGTGTACCTTTTTGCCATAGCGGATGTCCGCTGGGCAATGTGATACCGGAATTCAATGATGCAGTGTACAGGAAGAACTGGAAAGAGGCTTATGAGATCCTGGACTCCACCAATAATTTTCCTGAATTCACCGGCAGGATCTGTCCTGCCCCTTGCGAATCAGCATGTGTGCTTGGCATCAACCAGCCTGCGATCACTATTGAAGAGATCGAGAAACATATTATAGAGATCGCTTTTGAAAAAGGATACGTCAAAGCAAGAAAACCCAATGTAAGGACAGGCAAGAAAGTGGCTGTTGTGGGCTCTGGTCCTGCGGGACTTGCTGCTGCGGCACAATTAAACCATGCCGGGCATCACGTGACTGTATTCGAACGTGACGACAAACCTGGTGGTCTCTTACGGTATGGCATACCCGATTTCAAACTCGAAAAATGGGTGGTGGACAGAAGGGTTGCCCTGCTGGAAGAAGAAGGGATCGTTTTCAAATGCCATTCCAATGTTGGCGTGAACGTCAGCATTAATGACCTGTTGCGTGAATTCAACGCTATCGTGTTAGCTGGAGGCTCTACTGTTCCCAGGGATCTTACAGTGCCTGGTCGTGAAGTGAAAGGTATATACGCCGCTATGCAATTCCTGAAACAACAGAATAAAAGAAATGCAGGGCTTGATCCACTGCAACATGCACAAGTGGAGAGCAATGTATTTTCTGAACATTTGTCGGCCGAAGGAAAGCATGTGGTAGTGATCGGCGGTGGTGATACTGGCAGTGACTGCGTGGGCACATCCAACAGGCAAGGTGCAAAATCTGTCACACAATTTGAATTGTTGCCCAAGCCACCCGATTCAAGATCTGTCAACATGCCCTGGCCCACCTACCCTATGACGTTAAAAACATCCACTTCCCATGAGGAAGGATGTGAGCGGAAATGGGCGGTGACCACCAAGGCATTCATCGGTGATGAAAACGGAAACCTGAAAGCCCTGAAGATAGCAGACCTGGAATGGAAATTCGCCGAAGATGGAAGACCAGCAGGATTTGCTGAAGTAGAAGGTTCTGAAAGGGAGATCCCCTGCGAACTCGCGCTATTGGCCATGGGTTTTGTACATCCTGAGAAAACAGGAATGATCGAGGAACTCGATGTTGAACTGGATGAAAGAGGCAATGTCAAAGCATCAGAGAAGAACTATCATACTAATATTACCAAGATCTTCAGTTGCGGCGATATGAGAAGAGGCCAGTCATTGGTGGTATGGGCGATCAGTGAAGGACGCGAATGCGCGAGAAATGTGGATGAATATTTATCAGGAACGTCCAGGCTTGAATCGAAAGACCACAGTATGCTGGAACTGGTTAAATGAATTTAAGTGCGCTAGCCGGTTAATATGTTAGCCGGAGAATGCAAAAGATAAACAAGGAAGAGTCATCTCCGAACGACGCGAGATGACTTTTTTTATTCTATTTTGTATCTTACGTCAAAGCTATATTGTGTAGCTCTCTCACATGACATCATCTTCGTTTTTTGAATATCTGCATGAACAGGGATTGTTGAGTGAAGTGTCACTTGAAAAGATCAGGCAAAAACAATCAGACAAAACCATCAGCCTTTTCTGGGACCTGCGACTTGTACTGTATGCCGGCGTTTTACTGCTTACCGGTGGTTTGGGCGTATTGATATATAAGAACATTGATGATATAGGCCACCTGGCCATTATTGGAGCCATGGCAGCCACCAGTTTATTCTGTTATGGCTTTGCTTTGAAAAGGATGAACCCGTTTTCCTGGAATGAGGTCAGATCACCCGGCGTGGTTTTCGATTATGTATTACTGTTAGGAAGTATCCTGATGGTGACCCTGGTGGGCTATGTGCAATACCAGTACAAGATCTTCGGGACAGAATGGAAGCTAGCCACCTTCATTCCCATGCTGATCCTGTTTTTTACCTCATATTATTTTGATCACCAGGGGCTGCTGAGCATGGCCATCGTAAACCTCGCAGCCTGGCTGGGCATCACCATCAACGAAAAAGTATTCACCCATACCAATCAGCTCAATGATAAAGAAACCCTGGTCACCGCCGCCTTGCTGGGTGCTGCCTTGATCTTGCTTTCCTGGCTCTCCAGGATCAGCAGGAAGAAAGCGCATTTCTCCCAGCTCTATCACCAGTTTGGTACCCACATGTATTTCATCAGTTCATTTATCGCACTCTTTGTTTTCAGTCCGAATTATTATCCATGGGTCTTGGTTTACCTGGCTGGATCAGTGTATCACTATTTCAAATCGGTTAAAGAGAAGTCCTACTATTACATGGTGATCACCATGATCTACACCTATGGATGCATCAGTTTTATTGTAGTAGACCTGGTAGATGAATCATCAGGGGTGCATTATGATCTGAAGGGCAAACTGGTGTTCGCGTATTTCACATTCAGTTCGATTGCGATGATCTTCTTGCTGATCCGTCAAAACAAAATATTCAGAAAACATGCTGGCGTACAATAAAGACAAACTGGATGCCTGGATGAACAGGACCATGGTAGAAGAAGCTGCGGCCCTGGGGTTGATCAGCGAAACAGAAACAGCCTCCATCCTGGTCCGGTATCCTTCACCGTTCTTCAGTCCCAAACCCATTGTCAGGATAGGTCTTGGTATAGCCACCCTGATCGCCGTCAGCACATTTTTTTCTTTCATTCTGCTGATTGCTGGATTCAACATGGGCGAATATGGCATTCAGTTCCTCTATGGAACTGCAGTGTTTGTGGTGCTGGAATTTATGATCCGGAAAAAATCACATTTCCGTTCTGGTATAGATGACCTGCTGCTCTACCAGGGATTTTGGTTTATCATAGCAGGCATGTATTGGCTATTTGAAAGAGCTCCGGATCCCTTCCTGGTAATTACTGCAATTACCACAGTGGCGGCCGTAGCCGCTACCATCCGGTATGCAGACAGGCTGATGGCGGGATTGGCCCTGATCGCGTTCATCGTATTCCTGGGCTATCTGCTCAAGAAGATCGATATCGACCTATATATTTATCTGCCGCAGTTCACGCTGGTGATATCCATAGCGTGCTGGTTCGCTGCCTCAAAACTGGTAAAGAAACCGAACTTGCGACATTACCATCACTGCTTCGAATTCCTCATGATCCTCAGCCTGGTGCTAGCTGCCCTCTCCTCAAATTATTATGTATTCTATGAAGGATGGTATAGCACCTTCTATGGAAATAAACTATCGCCTTTCTGGAGATACTTTTTTGCTGCTACCACAGCCCTGGTTCCTTTGATCACCATTATTTCCGGGTTTTTACAAAAAGATAAAAAACGGATCCGGGTGGGGACCTTCATGGTGGTTGGTGCGGTGATGACCTTTCATTATTATTTCACATCTACGCCTACAGAGATCCTTTGCATCGTATACGGTGCCTTGCTGTTACTGATCAGCTATTGGCTTTTAAAACATCACAAACCAAAAGAAAACGGGATCAGCTTCTCTGAAAGGCAAGACAGTGCTGCCTTATACGAAATCGAATCCATGCTGATCGGCGCTGGCGTGGGCATGATCACCCCTGAGCAATCGGGAGGCCGTTTTGGTGGCGGGTCCTTCGGCGGAGCCGGTTCCGGAGGCAATTTTTAGCTTAAAACTGCTCATTTCATATTATTTATATTCATATGTGTTCTTTTGAACACATATTTTTTTGGCTAATATTAATCGATTTAGCAATTTTAGCCTTCTTAACTTATTTATTTTCAACTGATTACTATCATACAGCCGTCAAATTAATATCATATTATATTTATTTCTATGTTTATAATTACTAAGTAACAGGGTTACATTCTTCAATTTTCTGCATTAATATTGTGAACTGAATTGATTTTACCCAACAAAAAAGCAAACATTATGAAGAAAATTGGATTGAAGGAAGCCCTCCCCTTTGTGTTATTGGCTTCGATCGCAATTGCTGCGATATTTGTTCCGGCACTCCCAAACTTTGACGACGGGGGTACCAAATACAACGCGGCCGATATAGGCTGGATCATTGTTGCTACCGCCTTAGTTTTCCTGATGACACCAGGTCTTGCATTCTTCTATGGTGGAATGGTTCACCGTAAGAATGTGATCTCCACTATGATCAAATCTGTGGTTGCCGCAGGAATTGTAAGCATCATTTGGGTAACTGTTGGTTATAGCCTTTGTTTTGGCGATTCTATCGGAGGCTTTATCGGTAATCCAACCACGCACCTTTTCTTTAAAGGTGTAAGTTCAGGCGAGCCCTGGAGCCTGGCCCCTACTATCCCGAAAACACTTTTCTCACTCTTCCAGCTGATGTTCGCCATTATCACGCCCGGCCTGGTAGTGGGTGCTGTTGCTGAAAGGATACGTTTCACTTCCTACATCTTATTCATCGCATTGTTCAGTGTACTGGTATATGCACCGCTTGCGCATTGGAGCTGGCATCCAGATGGATTCCTGTTCAAATGGGGAGCACTTGACTTTGCGGGTGGTACTGTTGTACATATTTCTGCCGGTTGTGCAGCCCTCGCAGGTGCACTGGTTCTGAAACGCAGGAAAACACATATGGAAAGAGAAGAAGTTCCACCAGCAAACGTTCCTTATGTATTGATCGGTACCGGTCTGCTGTGGTTCGGTTGGTTCGGTTTCAACGCAGGTTCTGCATTGGGAGCTAATGCTCTTGCTGTTTCTGCTTTTGCCACTACCAATACTGCTGCTGCCGCCGCTGGTCTTTCCTGGATGTTCTTTGATGTAATGCGCGGTAAAAAGCCTTCAGTACTCGGTTTCTGTATCGGTGCTGTGGTTGGTCTTGTTGCCATCACGCCGGCTGCAGGTTTCGTTGCCATTCCTCAATCCATCTTCATAGGTGTTGTTGCCGCCATCATTTCCAATATCGCTGTTTACTACAAACAAAAATCGAAACTGGACGATACGCTCGATGTATTCCCATGTCACGGTTTAGGCGGTATGGTAGGTATGGTGATGACCGGCATTTTCGCTACCAAAGCTGTGAACGGCGCTGGTAACGATGGTCTGTTCTATGGCAATGCTGACTTCTTCTTTACCCAGCTCAAAGCCATGGGAATTGCAGTTGTCTACAGCTTTGTGGTATCATTCCTGATCTTCAAATTCATCAATTTCATTCTCCCGCTCCGCGTTACTTCTGAAGAAGAAGAAATGGGTCTCGATGCAACCCAGCACAACGAGTCTTATGTTCAGGGCACTTTGATCCTGCACAAGAAAGGTGAGAGAGAGACTGCTATAAAAATCGAAAAAGGCACAGTCGAAGAATTTGTTCTCGATTAACAAACTCCCAACCGTACCCTTTTCTTTTGAACTAAAAAAAAGCATTACAATGTTAAAAAAATTATTTGTAACTGCCGCAGCCGCGGTAGCTATTAGCCCTCTTTTTGCCCAGGAAGCCCCGGCAAAAGAAGAACCAAAGCCAACTACGATATCGGGATTCGTTGACGCATACTACCGTTACGACTTTTCCAAGAACCCCGCTAACAACAGAACAAGCTTTACCAACAGCCATAATTCCTTTGAACTGGGTATGGCTTCCATCAAACTCGAACACACTATCGGCAAGGTTGGATTTGTTGCCGACCTTGGATTTGGAAAACGCGCCCAGGAATTCGC
>DATGXN010000307.1:0-13406 GCA_035298945.1 Chitinophagaceae bacterium
CATCTGGTTTCCACCGCTGAAGAGTACGCAATCAGCTTCAGCAACCCTTTGCAGATATGATTCATCATGAACGTCCTCGCGGTTGCGGATGTGGATCAGCCCTACATTGGTACTTCCAGATTTACCAAATGCATCGAGGTAGTTATTGCCTACTTCATAAGGTATCATGGACGCTGTGGTGATCACTTCGATCCGGGCCTCGGATCCACCCGCTTCTTCAACGATCTTCTTCAGGATACCAAGCTCGAAAAAGTTGAGATTGTTACGATGTATCTCTCCTTTTTCAAGATCAGTTCCTTTGTCTTCCGCACCTCCGATAGCTAACAGTTTTCCTTTGGGACTCATAGTTTCCAGATAGATAAGTGCCGAATTTATAGAAAAAAGCAATTGACAAAATTTTGATATATTGTCAATTACCCACCTAAATGTCACATGTATGAGAATTGATGAAATAAAAGTTCTTAAAGGACCTAACTATTGGAGTGTGCGACGCGGTAAACTGATCCAGATGAAGATCGACCTGGAAGAAATGGAACAAAAGCCCACCAATCATATCCATGGGTTCCTGGACAGGCTCAGGGCCATGTTCCCTTCGATGTACGAACACCGGTGCAGTGTGGGCAGCCCTGGTGGGTTTTTCCAGAGAGTGGAAGAAGGCACCTGGATGGGGCATGTGATAGAGCATGTGGCGCTGGAACTGCAATCGCTGGCGGGTATGGAATGTGGTTTTGGCAGAACCAGAAGCACAGGAACAAAAGAAGGCGAATACTATGTAGTGTTCAACTATATGGAAGAAGATGCGGGCGTTTATGCGGCAAGGGCTTCGGTAAGGATCTGCCAGGCATTGGCGGATTCGGCTACCTATAACCTGGAAGAAGATATCCAGCGGCTGAGGGAGATCCGTGAAAATACCAGGCTGGGGCCATCTACCGGTTGTATTGTTGACGAAGCAGCCAAACGGGGCATTCCCTATATCAGGCTCAATAAACAGTCATTGGTGCAACTTGGATATGGCATACACCAGAAAAGGATCAGGGCCACCATTGCATCCACCACATCAAATATCGCTGTTGATATAGCCTGTGATAAGGAAGAAACCAAAATGTTATTGGAAGCAGCAGAGATCCCTGTACCCAGGGGTACCGTGGTAAGAACGGTGGAGGGCCTGCAGGATGCCATTAAGAAATACGGTTACCCATTGGTGATCAAACCGATCGATGGCAATCATGGCAAGGGCAATACTACCAATATCATGAACGATGAAACTGCGCTGAAGGCTTTTGAAGCGGCCAGGAGTTACAGTCGCAGCGTGATTGTTGAGAAATACATCACGGGATTTGATTTCAGGGCCCTTGTTGTCAATTATAAATTCATCTGCGCAGCGCTAAGAACCCCCGCATCTGTAATTGGCGATGGTGTACATAATATCCAGTGGCTGATCGACGAAACCAACAAAGATCCGCGAAGAGGATTCGGGCATGAGAAAGTACTGACGCAGATCACGATAGACGATTTCACCTGGAAGATGTTGAATGATAAAGGCTATAACCTGGAAACGGTGCCGGCCAGGAATGAACTTGTATTGCTGAAACCTACTGCGAATCTTTCCACCGGCGGAACATCAGAGGATGTGACCGATGAAGTACACCCTGCGAATGTATTCATGTTTGAAAGGATTGCGAGGATCATCGGGTTGGATATCTGCGGGATCGACATCATGGTGCAGGACTTACGGTCACCTATAAACGAAATTGGCGGAGCGATCCTGGAAGTGAATGCAGCCCCGGGTTTCAGGATGCATATAGAGCCGGCCAAGGGATTACCAAGGAATGCTGCTGAGCCTGTGATAGACATGTTATTCCCCAAGGGCTCCAGCGGGCGTATACCGATCATTGCGGTAACCGGCACCAACGGTAAAACCACCACAACCAGGCTGACTGCCCATATTGCAAAAAGTGCAGGCAAAAAAGTTGGCTATACCACATCCGACGGTGTGTATATACAGAACCAACTGATGATGAAGGGAGACTGCACAGGGCCTATCTCTGCGCAATTTGTATTAAAAGATCCTACGGTAGACTTTGCCATACTTGAATGTGCCAGGGGCGGGATATTGAAATCAGGACTTGCCTTTCAAAACTGTGATGTAGCCATTGTCACCAATGTGGCCGCCGATCATATTGGATTAGGTGGTATCAACACGGTTGAGCAGATGGCCAAAGTAAAAGGCGTAGTGCCTGAGACCGTGTTTCCCCATGGCTATGCCATATTGAATGCAGATGACGACCTGGTTTATGCCATGAAGAAAACCCTGAGCTGTAATATTGCCCTGTTCAGTATGGATGAAGAAAATCCGAGGATCAAGGAGCACTGCAAAAACGGAGGACTTGCCACTGTATTTGAGAATGGGTATATCAGTTTATTGAAGGGAACCTGGAAAGTGAGGGTGATGGCTGTGAAAGACATACCGCTGACTTTTGAAGGAAAGGCGGTACATAATATTGCAAACTGCTTGCCGGCGGTGATGGCCACTTATCTATACCGGGACATTACAATAGAAGATATTCGTTCCGCGTTATTGTCGTTCGTTCCTTCATCGCACCTGACACCGGGCAGGTTGAACTTCTTCCAGTTCAAGGATTTTACCTTCCTGGCCGACTTTGCCCACAACCCGCACGGGTTGAAACTGCTTTGTGACTTCGTTTCAAAACTGGATTATCCCAAGAAAGTTGGTGTGATCAGTGGTACGGGCGATAGAAGAGATGAGGATATCAGGGAATTGGGTGCGATCTCCGCTCAATATTTTGACGAGATCATTATAAGATGTGACAAAAACCTGCGTGGGCGTACTGCGGAAGAGATCATTGGTTTACTGGAAGAAGGCATCCGCGAGGTGAATCCTTCCATACCTACGATGGTGATCCCCAACGAAGACCAGGCTTTGGAGTGGATCTATGCCAATCATACGCCGGGGGCCTTATATACGGTGATGTGTGATGTGGTAGCTGGCGCACTGGACAAGATCCGGGAATTAAGGGAAAGAGAAATGGCGAATGCAGCACTATCTGCACCAGGAAGATAAATTTCGATATGTCAGATATGAAATAATTGCCGTGAGTTCAGGAACTTACGGCAATTTTTTTATGAGAAATCTGGAGCGTTGTTAAATGCGTATGAGAGTGAAAGTCAATGTTGTGTGAGAAAAAATGGATCTCATTTAAAAACAGATTCAAAAACATTCCACTCAAATATTTGAAAATCAATATCCCTGAACTATGTTTACAAGGCATAATTCTGTTTCACCGCAGAAAAAATGTTGCTAATCTCCATTCCTATCAACACCTACCATTGCCCAGCCTGGGGCACCCTTTGACCTATCCATAATAAAGAAATTTGAAGTCTATTCCAGTTCAACCCTGGGATATCACTTGAATTATACATTCAATCCAGCCATCCTTTGCAAAACTGCCCAGTTTTCAAGTGTATTTGTATGTATAACCTTAACCTGTTGACCTATGTCAGTTAATTACTACTTCCTTGGTAGGAGAAATTTTGTATCGATTCCGTTGACTATTCTCTTTATTTTTCTTAGTTCATTTTTTGTACTCAGCGCCGATGGCCAGACAAGGGCCGAAGGTCCTTGCGGGGCACACAGATGGATGGAAGGATCAAGTTGGAATGCAAATGGTACCATTAATGACGCTGCCAATAGTCCATTGCCAAAAGGGATTATCAGTTGCGGATCTTCTGCTTCTACCGAAAATGCTCTTCAGACATATAAAACAAAATACAATTCGTCAGTTTTTAATATACAATTAACTGCAACATGTTTTAACCCGGATGGAGATCCTACAGATGGAATTCCGCCTGTGCGTGTGGCAAGAAATGCACCAATTAACAACCAAGATATAGTTTGGCTGAACTTTGACGTCAGGCCATTTGCAGGAACATTCCAATATCAACTTCAAGGTGGTGATTACAGCTGGGCACTCTATTATTCTAATGTTAGCCAGGCTGGAGTAAATGCTGCGAACTCAGTAGGAGAACAACTTTCCGGAAATTGCGCTTCACTTACTTATGTGGAATGTGGCAATACTTCAAATGGCTGGGTTAATATTACAGTTCCCTCTTTTTCAGATCCTGCAAACTATTATATCGCAATTTGGAGAAACGATAATTTAAATTTCGGGCAAGGTGATAATGTCACATTTAAAGCAAGATATGGATGTGGAGATGGTGATGTTGCTCCTTGTTTTGTCGAGATAAAAAATGCGCAACAGAATTGCACGGCCGCCACAGGCTATTATGACGTTTGTTTCGACTTAAATGGTGCCAATGGCTCATTTAAAATAAACGATCTAAATGTATCGCCAAACCAGGCCACGCAATTTGTTTATACCGGTTATGACGCCAACGGTGGTGTAGTTGTAGCCCAAGTCACTACCACAACTGAACCAACATTGGTTTTCGGAAATGCTGCGTCCATAAATTCGAAAGCAGTTACTTATGACGTCTGCATCAGATACCCGGTTTCTGCAGATTATAGCTTCCAGGTGGAACCCGTCTCAACAGGTTGCACATTAACCCCAGTTTCTCAATCAGGAAACAAATGTTGCACTTCACCGGTTGCAGGAGACTTGACCGGTGGTACTGTTTGCTTTGGCTCAACAGTAACGTTGACTGCGACAACCACAGCAGGTACCGCGCCATTTACGTACAAATGGTATAAAGACAATGTTGAAATTCCGAATGAAACGAATTCAACCCTTGAGATAAGTAGTATTAGTACAGGATCATATAAAGTGGAAATAACGAATGGTTGTGGTTCTGATTTTTCAAATTCTGTTACAGTCACAATTGTCGCTGATCCTTCTGTCTCCATCACCGCAGGCCCTCAGACCGTTTGCGTAGGTGGTACAGCCACTCTCACCGCAGATGCTTCTGGCGGCGCCGGTACATGTTCTTACCAGTGGCAGTCTAGTGCCAACGGTACAGACAACTGGACCAACGTAGGTACCAACAGCACAACATATAATCCAAGCACAATAACACCTGGTACCACGTACTACCGCGTGATCTATAGCTGCACCGGCAGTGGTTGCGGACCCGCTACCTCTAATGTATCCGTGGTCAACGTCAACGCTGATCCGTCTGTCTCCATCACCGCAGGTCCTCAGACCGTTTGCGTAGGTGGTACAGCTACCCTCACCGCTTCGGCTGAAGGTGGTGCAGGCACATGCTCTTACCAGTGGCAGTCAAGTGCCAACGGTACAGACAACTGGACCAACGTAGGTACCAACAGCACAACATATAATCCAAGCACAACAACACCTGGAACCACGTACTACCGCGTGATCTATAGCTGCACCGGCAGTGGTTGCGGACCCGCTACATCTAATGTATCCGTGGTCAACGTTAACGCTGATCCGTCTGTCTCCATCACCGCAGGTCCTCAGACCGTTTGTCTCGGAGGATCAGCAACACTTACTGCTACTCCTTCAGGTGGAGTAGGCACTTGCACAATTCAGTGGCAGAAGAGTACCGATGGCATCAACTCATGGACGAATGTTGGCACAAACAGTACAACATATAACCCTGTTACAACAACTGCGGGCACTCTATATTATCGTGTAATTTATAGTTGTACTGGCAGCGGCTGCGGACCTGCTACATCTAATGTATCAGTAGTAAATGTCGATGATAAGGTGCCGCCAGTCGTAACTTGCCCAACAAGTCCGATCAGGGTAGATCCAAGTGATTATTGTTTTGCCTATGTAACTGGGCAGGAACCAACTATCACTGACAATTGCGGTACCACAGGTCTGGTATGGAAATTCGTATTGACTGGAGCTACTGTTGCTAGTTATCCAAGCTCCGGCTACGGCACTCCATTATTGTCTGCTATTGCTTTCAACACCGGCACTACCACCGTTACACTTACTGCAAAGGATTATTTCAATAATACTAACTCATGCAGCTTCGATGTAATTGTTGCGCCATGTGCCACTCCTCAGTACTGTACATTCACTCAGGGCTTCTACGGAAGTGCTGTGAATGGCAAAGGCTGCAATGGCATAAATCCTGTTGGAACACCGTATAATCCGCTGACAAGCAGCAACATGGAGAAAATGCTGTCTGCATTTGCAACGGGTGGATTGTATCCGCCAACTAGTGGATATTATCCATTTGGAAATGCCAGTGGAAATAATTTCAAATTGTACAAGACAGATATTACAAACCTGAATCCAACGTCTAATACATATAATATCCTGATGATGCTGCCAGGTGGCGGAGCTCCGCAACCATTAGGTGGCTCACCGATATTCTACAATGGAAGTTTCCAAACCGGCACATGGGGAGTGAACTTCAATAAGACGCAAGGAAGCAATTTTGGTAAGATCACCAATGTATTATTGGCACAGACTATTACTCTGTGGTTCAACATGAGGAATAGCATTGGCCTTACTGCTTGGAAACTGCCAACAGCTGCAAACGGTTATTATTTCAATTCTGCCCTGCCAACAGAATGTGGCTCACAGAATAAGAAACCTGATAATAACTACCTGGAAAATGGAGTTTGTAAAGTGGAAGATTACGTGGATCAGTTCTATATTCCACAAAACGTGATCAAGTACCTGGCTGCTGCAGGTAAAACAAATCCAAAAGTTGGAGATCTCTTTGAACTGGCTAACCTGGCTCTGGCAGCAACTGGTAAAAAATCAACCGGTCTTGCTATTGGAAACGTGAAAGTCAGTTGGTCAGAAATTTCACTCGCCATCGACGCCATCAACAATGGCTTCGATCAGTGCAGGATCTTCTACGGTTACGGAACAGATTACAAAGCACCTGCTCCAAACTGTAACGGAATCAATACTGAAGCTCCTAAGAAGTTCATGGTCGCACCGGAAGATACCAAGCCAATAGCTATCGTGCTCAACTCAAGAGTATTCCCGAACCCGCACAACGGTATCTTCAACATCCAGTTCACAGCGATCGCTGACGGACCTGCAACAGTTGAAGTCTACACGATGGACGGAAAACGCGTACAACAGAAAGCACTCCAGGTTCGTAAAGGAACTCAACAAACAGTTCCATTCACCGTGCCAGGCAAGTCTTCCCTGATCTATCGCGTGATCAACGGAGGTCAGTCAAGTTCAGGAAGGATCTTACCTAACTGATCATTATAGCCCTTGAGAAAGAAAGAAGGCTGTTTCGAAATGAAACAGCCTTTTTTTATGCAAGGAACTATCCTCTTCCTCACTTATCTTCTGCATTCCCCGGTTATCACACTAACCGGCCAGCACACTATTCAAACCACGGAACGATCCGGTATAATGGAAATAGAACCATCTTTTTCAAGTACGGCATATTTGATCTGATCAAGTGTTTCAAGTCCCTGCGTCATCCTCGCGGCTTCCATGATATCTCCAAAATCAACATTAGCTTTCGACATCCGTGGCAGCAACAACTTTCCTTCATCCACCAGGATCAACGGAGCACCATCAATGATCTTGTCAATCCTGTTATTTCTGGTTTTCAGCCAGCCCAGTATATAATCAGTCCCCGTCATAGTAGCTACCAATAAAAAACAGGTAATCAGGGAGTAATCATTTCCCGTCAGCGCATTACTGGTGGTTTCACTAACGATGAGCAACAACACAAGATCAAATGTTGTGGTCTCAGACAGGTTCTTCTTCCCCATGAACCTGAAAATGACCAGGATGAAGAGGTAAACAACGAGACCTTTGATAACAGGATTCATATTATGGATATATAAAGTGAGATAAATGGATCTTCGCATCATTCACTGACAGCAACCCCGAAGCATTCCCCACATCCTGGGGCTCGAGGTAAAAAACCATGGTTCTGAACCTAGGCCCCAATTTGAATATATAGCTCACCTTGTCCCCAGAAATTTCTGTACGGGAGGGCTCGGGCATGACCGATGTAATATTGAAATGGGAAATATATGCCGAGGGAAACCCCACTTCAGTTTGTGTCCCCACGCTATCGTCCCTGATGGTAAGTTTCACGGTAGTACCATAACGATAGAATCTTTCATACTCTATGGTCACCGTCCCTTGTTTCACTACGGATCGGCTTAAAACCCCGGATCCAAACAAGCCGAGCAACCCTGCCAGTACAAAGATCCCGATCACCGTCCAGGCTACCGGCTGCAGTTTCCAGGCTTTTATATGCAGATCCAGGCTTTCGTCGATTTCCATTCCCGTGAAAACAGGTTCAATTTTGCTCCCTTTCAATGCCATGTTGAACCGTATGCAAACCTTCTGCCAACGCATTTTTTGGCCATTCCCGGCCGGAATTTTGGAGCATTTCAGGAATTCTCTTATTTTTGCATCCCCTTCGGGGAAAGGATGCCCGATAGTATAATGGCAGTACAACTGATTTTGGTTCAGTTTGTCTTGGTTCGAATCCAGGTCGGGCAACAAAAAAGGGCAAATCGATTATTTTGATTTGCCCTTTTTCTTTGAATATAACCCCGGGAGGGTCAGTGAGTTTAGCAGCCGGGTATCGGCCTTTCCCAATTGCTCCTGCTTTTTGAATTTCATAATGCACCCAGGGCTTCATCTAAATAATGTACCAGCTCATCAGCATTCTGCTTATTAAAGGGCAAAGGGGGCTTTATTTTTAACACATTATGAAATGGCCCATCTGTACTCAATAAATATCCCCTTGCCTTAACCATTTCCACTACCGCATCTATTTCAGCCACTGCCGGCTCCCGCGTTTCCCTATTGGTAACCATCTCGGCGCCGATAAATAATCCATGGCCACGTACATCACTGATCAGTGGATACTTGTTCATTAATTTTCTTAACCCCTCCATTAAATAATCCCCGGTTTCCTTTGCATGGCGCTGCATGTCCTCTCCCTGGATCACGTCCAGCACCGCAAGGCCTGTTGCCATCGAAACCGGGTTACCGCCAAACGTGTTAAAGTATTCCATCCCGTTGTTAAATGCATCTGCAATTTCCATGGCAACAACTACAGCCGCCAGGGGATGACCATTGCCAATTGGCTTACCCATGACTACGATATCCGGAACTACATCCTGCAATTCAAAGCCCCAGAATTTATCTCCCACTCTTCCAAAACCAACCTGTACTTCATCTGCAATACATATACCTCCTGCCGCTCTTACGAACTGATATACTTCTTTTAAATAGCCCGGCGGTAATGGAATCTGCCCTCCCACACCCAACAATGTTTCGCAAATGAAAACAGCAGGCGCTTTCCCTGATCGCCCCAGTTCCTCAATAATTCGCTGTACATCCCGGGCATATTTCATTCCGGCATCTGCATCGCCGTACCTATAAGGCCCCCGGTACATATCCGGGTTCATGGCTTTATGTATCCAGGGCATTTTTCCAAACCCGCCTTTGCCATCAAATTTATAAGGACTCATCTCCATCGCTACAGTGGAAGTGCCATGATATGCATGATCAAGAACAATGATGTCTTTCTGCTTCGTATAGTGCCTTGCCATCCTCACTGCCAGATCATTTGCCTCGCTCCCGCTATTGGTGAAATAACAAACGTTTAAAGATGATGGAAGTGTTGCTGTAAGCCTTTTTGCATATTCCATCATATTATCATTCAGGTAACGCGTGTTGGTATTCAGTGTTGCAATTTGTTTCTGCATTCGCTTAACTACTTCAGGATGGCAATGCCCTACATGCGAAGGGTTATTCACACAGTCTACATAGGTATTTCCTCTATCATCATACAAATACTGCAAGGCACTCTTAATGATCTTTATTTTTTCTTTGTAACTGATGCTTAAGTTAGGGCCAATATATTTTTGTCTTGTTCGAAGAAGCTCTGAATGATCACTTCCCTGTATCACTCCTTCAAATCCACAGGCCCTTCTGAATTCGTCTTTTGCTTTAACGGGGTTTATGCGAATGAACTTATACAAGAGATCCCAGGCCGGCTTTTCAGAAATAAAATGGTGTTCATTATTCGTTTCTATGGATGCATTGAAAGCAGATTGTGTTACACTGATGCAGAGCCTCGCAGCAATAAGGTAATACAGCAAGTCCACTTCCTGTTCCATCAACGGATAAACACTATGATATCCCTTAACAATCAATGTGGCTGCCTGCAGTGGGTTTTCATGATTCATCATGGAATAGGTACAAGCCACTGCCAGATTGTTGACCAGTGCAGTATACACCATATCCCCGAAATCAATCAAGCCGGATACTTTATCTCCGATCACCAGAACATTAGTATCATTGGCATCGTGGTGCGCATAGGCATGACGCAAAGATGAAATATGTGGCAACACTTCTGTTTCAAACTGCAAAAGGAAATATCCAGCTATCCTCCTGCGCTCATGATCTCTGATACAATGTAACTTCCTGTTTGCATCCATAGCACAGCTGATATCCCACAGATAGTGACGGTGCATGGCAGGATGGGAAAAATCCTGTAGCGCCCTGTCCACCTTTCCTAAAAATTCACCAAGATCAATATGCAATGCATCTGACCGATGCTCAAGATTCATCCAGAAATCGCCTTCCAGAAATTTCAGCAGGCGCATATAATATTTGTTTCCTGAATCTTCCAGTACTACCAACTCTTTTCCATCAATAGAGTTAATATGATGATTGAAAAACTGGGCGATGTCTTTCTTGGCAAGATGGTTCAGAATCTGAACCTGTGCATCAATAAAAAAATATCCCTGCCTGTCATCAGAAATTTTTAAAATATATTTCTTACCATCATCGCCCTTCAGCATAAAATTGAAATCATACTCACCTGTCAGTGCCCTGGCAGCGACCTGCATTCCATAATATTCTTTTACAAGGGAGACAACATGCTCTTCTGTAAACATCAGATAGTTTTATATTTTCAATGTCATCATTGGATCAGCTTTTCAAACATCAGGATCGCCGTGTATAAAACACCAGCCTCTCCCCTGAATGTGCCGGATCCCCGGGGCTTATTATCTACCGAATACCACTCGTAAAACCCGTTGTTATCTTTCACGCGCTTTACCATGGGCTGCATTTGTTCGTAAGCCTCATCCAAAAATCCATACCTGATCAACTGTTGTATCATCCGGCCCCCAAACCAGGTCCAATCCCCTCCATTCTGGTAACTGTAAATAGGGTTCATGATCTTATTGGCAAAATAACCCTCCGGGTAGGGCGGATAAAGGGTAAGGCCGATAGAGGCAGCACCTGCCTGCTTTACTCTTTTGATCATCTCATCCAATGACGCCTTCACTTCATCCCTGCTCAACAAACCAGCTTCTATGGCAATGGCCGTGCCCCCGAAATAATAGATCTGTTTCTCATCAAAATCAGCCGGGAAGGGAGAGCCATTCAGGTAGATATGGGGAATGAATTTCTGTTGCTTATTATCCCAAAGGTGCTTCCTGCAGTTTTTGGCAACAGCATCTCTTACAGGACCCCATTTCGACCTGGCAGCAGGGATCATGTCCATCAAATTATCCAAAGCGACGATAAACATCGCATTGTCATAAATGTCAATGGCATAATGCGTATTGCTGTCCAGATCCACACCCCATCCATGTTCAGGTTGAACATCTCCCCAATCAGCTGTTGTGGCACCAATGATCAATCCGTATTTAGCATTGAACCTTTGATTGATCAAAAACTCCATGGCCCAATTCAGTCTTTCGCTCACTGTGGTTCCGCCAATGTTCTCACTCAAAATTGATCTGTCTCCAGTCACCTTGATGTATTTGTACACCGATTGTACGAGCGAAGTCTCCTGGTCAGTTTCTACCGTATTCTTATGGCCAGCATAACGGGGTTCCAGTTTTGAATAGGAGAAATCGGTCTCCCCTTTTTTGATCTGCTCTGCTGGCGTAAACCCGTCAATGATATTCCCGTCACCGCCCTGCATCCTGAAAAAAACCAGCAGATTTTCTTTCAATACTTCTTTGGTATTGACCTGGGCAGCCAGTTCGATAAAAGTGTTGTAATCCCTGATCCAGACTTCACGATATCCATCGCCCGCATTGAACCCAGCTTTCATCACTTCAAGTGCCTTGGTTTTCACAAAAGGGAAATAGGGATCGCTTTTAATTTTACTTGCGAGTTCTTTACTGGCATGCTTATATTCCTGGGCTGTAATGATCAGAGCCGGGATCATTAATAGGATCAGTGAATAGATTTTTTTCATCTTCGATTATAATTCTTGTTCAATAATTTATTTGTCAGTACTCATGGAAGGTGGAGGCGTTGCGATGCCCCAGTTGGTATTGGGGTGTGCACCCATTTCAAAAACCAATACACCGCCATCAGTAAGCAGCTTCCTGTTTATCCAGCAGTTGTCTATTTTTTTATTATTGAATGAGGCAGACCGGATATACATATTTTGTTTTGAATTGTTGCGGGCTTCGATCACCAGGTTTTTTCCCGAATAATATTTCGGGTTGAGCTGAATAGTTACCTTGTCGAAAATAGGACTGCCAAACTGAAATGTTGGATTCATGGCTGCATGTCCCTGCACATCAAAAAGTCCCAGCGCAGCCATCACATACCAGGCACCTAGCTGACCCTGGTCTTCATCCTGACCAAAACCATAGCCATGCAATGGTTCCGCCCCGTAGAACTCATCAGCGATGATCCTTGTCCATTGCTGTGTCAGCCAGGGTTTACCTGAATAATTGAACAACCATGAATGATGCAGGCAGGGTTGATTGCCGTGGTTGTATAATTTTTCAAGTCCTGAAAAACTATTGATCTCCTGTCCTCCTCCAAATGTTGATTTCCGGCTTTCATTGAAAGTGTTTTCCAACCGCTCATTAAAAAGATCTTTCCCTAAAAGCTTCATTAAACCTGCTATATCCTGGGGAACATACCAGGTATATTGAACAGCGTTGCCTTCCTGGAAACCTCTCCAGGCCTGCATAGGTTTGAAGTCTTCTATGAATTGTCCATTCTCATATTTAGGCCTGATATATTTGGTTTCCGGATCGAAAATATTTTTCCAATAGCCAGCCTGTTTCATCAGCAGGTTGTAATCGCTTTGCTTACCCAATGCTTTGGCAAATTGTGCAACTGCATAGGAACTGAAAGCAAACTCCAGCGTATGTGAAGTGCCAAAATTGAATACCCAACCGTTGGCCAGTGTAGTATCTTTTGAAGGAATGTATCCATTGTTCACAAAATAATGCAGATCATATTTGCCTGATCCAAAAGGCCTGTTTACATATCCCGTTTCATTCTTATATGCCGTTGCATAAGCCTGCTCCACATCAAAATCACGGATCCCGCAGTTATATGTTGCGGCCAGCATCAGGCCGAAATAATTGGTTTGAACGCCGTTAGTATGTGCCCCTGCCGCCACGCCATCGTGCATCCAGCCAGTCTCCTTTGCAAAATCAAGATTGGACTGCATGTATT
>DATGXN010000308.1:0-7421 GCA_035298945.1 Chitinophagaceae bacterium
GCAGATTTCCTCGACACCTTACAGGAGCCAACACATTAATATGCGGGTAAGAAAAAAACACAGGGGCGAAGCCGAGGTTTTCACGGATGCGTTGAACGATATCCTGTTCATCCTGCTCATGTTCTTCCTGATCGTGTCTACGCTCGCCAATCCGAACGTCATCAAGCTGTCGCAGCCCAAATCCAAAAGCGATACCAAGGCCAAACAGAATGTAGTGGTCTCGATCGATGCCAATAATGTCTTTTATGTAGGTACCAGCAAAGTGAGCATTGACTCGTTGCGTGCTGCCTTACTGCCTGCCATTCAGAAAGAAAAGACCGAGATCCCCACCGTGGTGATCAATGCAGATAAAGGTGTGCCCATCGATAATGTAGTTGCTGTCATGCGCGTGGCGCGAGAACTGGGGGCAAGAACGGTGCTTTCTGTCGATAAAAACTGATTGTAGAGAGCCTGGCTCTCTACATCATGATCTTCACCATCCGTTCCTTGCCCGAGATATCCTTACGAACCTCTGATCTTCCGCCCGCAAGCATCATCACTTTACCGGCCAGCTCGTGATGGGTTTCGAAAAATATCATCCCACCGGGTTTGAGTTTTTTCTCGGCAAATTGAATGATGGTGCGATAGAACAATAATGGATCTTCATCAGGTACAAACAGCGCCAGGTGGGGTTCGTGATCTACTACATGCCTGGACATGCTTTGTTTATCGGTCAATGGAACATAAGGAGGATTGCTGATGATGATGTCCACCATCGGAAGTGAAGCCCACTGACTCTCATCCAGGAAATCAATTTTGTGAAATATCACATCTGCATGATGATGGGAAGCATTTGCCCTTGCCACTTCAAGTGCATCTATACTTACATCCAGCGCATGCACTTTCACTTCAGGAAAGCTTTTTTTCAGCATGATGGGAATGCAGCCCGATCCGGTGCCAATATCAATGAGCGTTACTCCCACATTATCCTGCCTCTCGCCTTTCGCCTCCTGCCTCTCGCCTCTATCCTCCCGCCTCTCGCCTTTAATCCCCTCCTTCACCCACTGCACCAGCTCCTCCGTCTCAGGCCGGGGGATCAGCACATCTTCGTTTACCCTGAAACGTTCGCCCATGAACCAGGCATAACCCGTTACATACTGAACCGGTGTGGCATCGGAGAGTCGTGCGAAATACAACCGGTATTTTTCTTCCTGGTCCTCACTGAGTGATCCTTCGTGCATGATCCTGTCCAGGCGGGAAAGGCCTGTAAGGTCTTCTATTACCCATTCAGTGATATGAGCTGCTTCCCTCGCATCATAAATGCCGGAGAGCATGGATTTCAAATCATGGCCAGCCTCTTTGTAAGTCATACTGCAAACATAAATTAAAGTAGATTTGCTGCGATGCCGGATCATTCCCATTACATGCTGCGCTGTGTTCAACTGGCCACCCTGGGTTCGGGCTATGTGGCCCCCAATCCCATGGTAGGGTCGGTATTGGTACACAACGATCGCATCATTGGCGAGGGCTGGCACGAACTCTATGGTGAGCCCCACGCGGAAGTGAACTGCATCAATTCTGTCCAGGAGAAAGATAGGCATCTTATTGTTCAGTCTACCCTCTATGTTTCGCTGGAGCCCTGTGCACATTTTGGGAAAACACCCCCCTGTGCCGACCTGATGATCGCGAATATGATCCCCAGGGTGGTGATCGGTTCCCAGGATCCATTTCCCGAAGTGAATGGAAAGGGCATCGAAAAGCTGATAGCCGCAGGCATAGAAGTGATCACAGGTGTGGAAGAAGCAGCATGCATCGAACTCAATAAAAGGTTTTTCACCTATCATAAAAATCATCGTCCCTATATCATTCTCAAATGGGCGCAAAGCGCCAACAGGAAGATGGCCGGCAGGGGAGATGAAAGGCTGATGATCACCAATGATTACAGTAACCGGTTGGTGCATAAATGGCGAAGTGAAGAAGCGGCCATACTGGTAGGTACTAATACGGCCCTGATGGATGATCCCGCGCTGACCACCCGTCTATGGTCGGGCCGGCACCCTGTGCGTGCTGTGGTGGATATGGATCTCAGGTTACCGCCGCATTTGAAACTGTTCAACCGGAAATATCCCACCATTGTTTTCAATACCATCATGCACGAAGAACAGGAGAATATGTTGCTCTACCAGGTAACCCGCGAGAGCAGCCTGGTTTTCCAGATGGTGAATGCATTATATCTGCTCAAGATCCAGAGTGTGATCGTGGAGGGGGGTGCCTTGCTGCTGCAAAGTTTTATTGACGCAGATATGTGGGACGAGATCAGGGTGATCACCAACCGGGATCTCTATGTGCCCGAAGGACTATGGGCGCCGGAACTGCCCGAGATCGGATCGAAAGAAGAATTTGAATTGGCCAACGACACCATTTCTATTTATCGTGCCCCATGATCTTTTTACCCCTGACCATCATACTGACTTCTTTTCTCACCATTGCATTCAAGGTATTGGCCAACCTGAAGATCCCGGCATTACAGGCTATTGTATTTAATTATATCACTTGTGTGGTGGTCGGTTCTTTGGTGAACGGTGCTTACCCGGTGCAGGCATTGACCCATCCCGAGCCCTGGTTATACTGGTGCCTGTTCATGGGATTGATCTTCATCACGTTGTTCAACATCATTGCATTCACTACCCGACATCTTGGTGTGGCCGTTGCCTCTGTAGCCAATAAACTTTCGCTGGTGCTTCCGTTTTTGTTCTCTATATTTTTTTATGGCGAAACGGCGACTGTGCTTAAAATAGTTGGTGTGATCCTGGCGTTGATCGCGGTGGTATTCACCTGTTGGCCGCATAGTGAGATCAAAGGTTCCTCTCTTAAGCCTGAACATGGTTGGATCCTGTTTGTTCCCGTGGTGTTATTCCTGGGTTCCGGTTCGCTGGACACGATGATCACTTATGTAGAAAAAACTTTTCTCAACGCAGCGAATAAAGACAGCTATTTCATCCTGGCTTTCAATACGGCGGGTGTATTGGGTGGCATCTACCTGGTGATACAATTACTCCGGGGTAAAGAAAAATTCGATCCCCGCTCAATTATTGCAGGCATATGTATCGGGTTGCCGAATTATTTCTCTATCTGGACCCTGGTGAAAGTGCTTTCGCAGTATCCGGGTAACAGTTCGGCTATCTTCCCCATTGTCAATATCGGTATCGTTTTATTCAGCACGCTGGTGGCTTATTTTATATTTTCGGAAAAGCTCAGCAGGCTGAACTGGACCGGTATTGGGTTGGCCATCATTGCGATCACCTTAATGGCCTGGGGTTGATGAGCAACTTCACTTATTTTACGATAGCCAAAGAGGGCGTTTCTGATTTCCGCGACCGGGGCTCCAAATTTTTCGGTTATGCATACCCGGTATCAAATGTGGAAGAGGCCAAAGCGAAATTGCAGCAATTAAAAAAACAGCATCCCAAGGCTACCCATCATTGTTTTGCGTGGCGCATGGGCGCTGAAGGGGAGACAGTGAGGGTGAATGATGACGGCGAGCCTTCCGGATCGGCGGGTAAGCCCATTGAAGGTCAGATCCTGAGTCGTAAACTCACCAATGTAATGGTGGTGGTGGTAAGATATTTTGGAGGAAGCCTGTTGGGTGTACCGGGCCTGATCCACGCCTATAAAACGGCTGCAGCCGAAGCGCTGGACCAATGCGGGATCATTGAAAAGAATATTGAACACGCGATCCGGATCCAGTTCGACTATACCATGATGAACGATGTACAGATGGTGATCAAACAGCACCATTGCCGCATCAGCGCCCAGGATATGGGTTTATACTGCATTTACGAGATCATGATCCCCCTGGAACATAAGGATAAGGCCTTACAGGCATTCAAAGATCTGCGCGGGCTGGAGATGCTTTAAATCATTTAATTTTGTGTCATGAAATCGATTGCTGTCATAGGTGCAGGCACCATGGGAAATGGTATTGCACATGTTTTCGCACAATACGGGTTTACGGTAGCCCTGATAGATGTTTCTGTTCCCCAACTGGATAAAGCGCTGGCCACCATCAATAAGAACTTCGACAGGCAGGTGAGCAAGGGAACTGTCACTGCTGAACAGAAGGAGCATGCGATCAGGAATATCACTACTTACTCTTCCATTCAGGCCGGGATACATGCAGCTGATCTGGTGATAGAAGCTGCCACAGAAAATGTGGATGTCAAGTTGAAGATCTTTAAGGAGATCGATGAATATGCTGCAGCTTCAGCTATTCTTGCCACCAATACTTCGTCCATATCCATTACTAAGATCGCTTCCGTGACGAAGAGACCGGAACGGGTGATCGGAATGCATTTCATGAATCCTGTACCTGTGATGAAACTGGCGGAGATCATCAATGGATATGCCACAGATAAAATTGTGACAAATGCCGTGGTGGAAGCAACGAAAAAACTGGAGAAAGTTCCCTGCGTAGTGAACGATTATCCGGGCTTTGTGGCTAATCGCATTTTGATGCCAATGATCAATGAAGCCATTTACACTTATTACGAAGGCGTTGCTGGTAAGGAAGAAATAGATACAGTGATGAAACTCGGCATGGCTCATCCCATGGGTCCTCTTCAACTGGCAGATTTCATTGGCCTGGATGTTTGCCTGGCCATTCTCCGCGTTTTGCACGAAGGCTTCGGCAATCCCAAATATGCGCCTTGTCCTTTGCTGGTGAATATGGTGACGGCGGGGAAATTAGGGGTGAAGAGTAAGGAAGGGTTTTACACATATTGATGATTCAGTTCACATCGTTTTGTACGCTAAACGGATTCATAGCTTGGCAAAATGAGTGGATAATCCGGAGAAACCAGCCTGTTGATCTCGGGGAACTCTGTTCCAAGATTCAGAAGATGCTTCCCCGAAATCGGGCATTTTTCCCATATAAATTGATCAATCCATGTTCTGTCAATATCAAACCATAAATAAACAGACATCTCTTTCAAGTATGAGTTTAATTCAGACAGTTTTTTCAGGGTGTCGGAGAAAAAATTAGAATTTAGATTATAAATCGAGTCGTCATCGAATTCAAGCCATTCTTTGTAGAATTTGGCGTATTCGTTTCTCCAACTTTGCAAGTCGATAAATTTATTAGTATTGTCGTAAATCTGGCTATTGAAGGGCTGCTCTAACTCGGAAACTATGTCAAATAGCATACTGCCCTCGCCTGGAGTCCACATTAATTTATATAATTTCCTATTTTTTAAACCTTCCATCTTTTAATAATTTAAGGGCTTTCTTTGCACCTTCGGCACCGGATTTTGCATCTTTAGCTATTTCATTTAGAGTCTTTGATCTATACTGATCAGGAAATTCCTGATTAATCGAACCTTTTCTTTCTTTTGATATAATTTCTTGTGCCGTTCTGCTATCGCTTCCGGCTTTAGAGTAAACGATTGCAAATTCAGAAAATGCTGCGGAAGTAGATATTATAGAATAGAGGTTTCTAATCTGATCCCAATGATCGTAAATAAAAGCTCCTGAAATAGCGACGCCACCAACTATTTCTCCAAATGGCAACGGCCCGTCAGCTGTCGAAGTGACTAAGGCAAAAGATAAAGCCGCGTTTGTAGTTGATGGTTTCTTGCCAGGCTTTGTGTTTTTCTGTGGACATGTTGGGCATTCAGCAATCACGAGCTGTTGATTTCTTGCTTCTTCTTTGGCCTTTTCTTCAACAGCGGTGGTATTGGCGCTATTTGGAGAAAGATCAATGGAAATTATTTTTGACTCATTGTTTTGAAGTTCTAGTTGAGCATCAGTTAAAGTCCCGGCGTTTTTCGCCCACCGACCGTCAGAATCAATATTTTTTATTGGATTATTCCATGCATAATTATATGAGGTAAAATCAGGCTTCTTATCAGTGAACGGATCCGTCACATGCCATATTCCGATCTGCGCATCATACATCCTCGCACCATAATCTAACCACTCTAATCCTGATCCATCGGAGAATTCGCTTCTCTGTTCCTCTTTGCCATTGTATTTGAGTTTGTTCTCCGAAACCCCGTTCAGTGCTTTACTTGAGATCCCCGCCATTGTCAATCCGAACGGATAGTAATGCTACGACTGCGAGGCGTCCTAATGGTTCGATTTCAAAGAGCAAATTAATCAACGATATACTTTCATATTCAGAAAGGCCTTTTATCCCAATTCAATAAAAAATAAACCAGAAGCGGATAAGAATTGACCTTACCTGCCAAATCCTTTGTCAATCTCTTCTATTCGTCATTTAGCTCCCTCCAGTCCTCTTTCTGAATATTATATTGTGATTGAGCTGACTTGTACGCATCTTCAATTGTGCTGAACCATGAATCGTACGCTTTTTTCTCATCCAAATAATAATAGATAAAGAAGCCTTTCGTGTCTTCCTCGTCAGATTCCAAGATTAGCCACTTAACTTGGTCGTCAATTTGATGTGATACAATTGCTTTAAGTTTCATTATATTAATCCTTAACTGGTATATGATAATTCTTTGTAGGGACATTCAAATTCCCAGGATCGAACACCTCAATATGTACGTGGGGAATTCCATCAAACTGCTTTCCTGCTAAATCACTCCCAGTCATTCTAAATTGTTTTAAACCGTCAGCGGATCTATAGACTCCTGGTGCAATCTCTTTGTATCCTTTCCCGAGAACTCTTTCAGCAAGTTTCAAAGCATCTGTCGCCTTTCTAGCCTTTGCCGTAATTTGAACTTTCTTTACTGCCAGTTTAGATCCAGTTATTGCATTGCCAACAAACGGCACCATTGCGGCGGCACTCAGTCCCGCATTTACATAGTCACCTCTCGCGGTGTAAATTGCCGCATTAGTTCCATCGGCGATCTCGCCGAAAACAGGAACCATGCCAACTAAATCCAAACTCGTTTGAAAAAAATCCAATGCGAGAACCCAGGAAGGATTATAATTGCTTATCCTTTTTTTAGCTGTTATGATTACCTCGGGCAAAGACTTTTGCTCTGCCATACCGCCAGTAGGGCAGTCAACACATGAAGTTGGAATAGTTAGTGGAGGAGTGGGTTTAATTGCCGAATCAGATGTTAACCCTAATGGATCATTATAATAGATTGGATTATTATTTGCATAAGTAAATGGCGACCATCCTTCTGACATTTCGGCAAGGGGGTCAATCTGCCAAAATCTCCCAGTTTGAGGATCCATACTCCGATAATTCGTCGCATACATTTCCAATCCACTCCCATCACTAAATTCTCCAGTTTCAAACTCAGTTCCCTCATTAAACTTCTTCTTATTGTCCGCCAACCCATTCAAAGCTTTTGAAGATATCCCTGCCATTGTTAATCCGAACGGATAGTAATGCAAACATCAGCAAGCAGCCATTCAGATTGCGTTTCAAAGAGCAAATATTGGCCCAATATTACATCTAAAAATGTGTT
>DATGXN010000309.1:0-41648 GCA_035298945.1 Chitinophagaceae bacterium
AAGCCGAAAGCAACGGTATCGGCTCAAGGATCGAGATCGAAGTGAATGGAAAGAAAATGATCCGTGAGATCGATGGCGGCTCATCCAGTCATCTCTCACAAAATTCTGTGATCGCACATTTTGGTTTGGGCGATGCCAGGCTGATCAATAAAATTACTGTTTATTGGACGGGAGGGAACGAGCAGGTGCTTACGAACGTTCCTGTTAACCAGTACATGGAGATCAAGGAACTGCCATCCAAAAAAACCAGTAAATTTCCCTGGCTTTTTTTGATTGCCGGCACCGCAGTTTTATTTGGGATTGGATTATTCGTGGTTCTGGGCCGGGGAAGAAAATTGTAATTGGGTTCATTTTAAATTGTCGCTGTAATTGATCTTCCCATATTTACCCAAGTGATAATCCTGGTATGCCAGTTCTATTTCCTCCTGGCTATTCATTACAAAAGGTCCCTGTGCAATAATGGGCTCAGTATAGGGTTCACCGCCAAACAACATGATATCAGCAAAGCTATTTCCCGCATTGTTGATCTCGATATTGCCTTCTTTATTAGCGAATACAACCAGTTCGCCTGTATTGAAACGGGCATCATTGATAACTGCCTCACCACCTGAAATAAGAGCCGCATATTCCAGCCCGGTTTCTGAATGTAGGGTGAACGACTTCCCTTCTGCCAGGTGCAGGTGGTAGATGAAATGCCTGGAATATTGAGGAATTGCGGAAACAAGTCCCTGGTATTCTCCCACCAGGATCTTTAACAAGGAGCCCTGATCGTCCAGGTTCAGGCTTGGAATTTTGTCAGCTGGCATATTTATGTATTCCGGCTGCTCAGCTTTTTGTTTTGATGGGAGATTGATCCAGAACTGAAATCCATGGGTAAGCCCTTTGATATCGTTCTTATCAGGATTCATGGTTTCATCGTGTACGATCCCATTGCCAGCTTTCATCCACTGCATGCCACCAGAGCTGATCCTGGCATGATGTCCCCTGCTGTCGCGGTGTTCACCTTCGCCATGTATAAGGTAAGTCAGTGTAGTAATCCCCCGGTGCGGATGTCCGCCAGTGGAAAGTTTTTCTCCTGAGGTTCCGCTGCTGACTGCGGGAACGATATGATCAAGGAATACAATTGGACCAACCGCCTGTATATACCTGTTGGGAATATTTCTTTCGATGGGCCTTCCACCAACACTGGTTTTTTGACCACTGGCCGTAATGCTGATCTGTTTTTTCATGGTTTTTGTTTGACAGCTAAACACAAATTTAACTAACTTTCTTCAGGCGTTTCAAAACCGCCGGGCCAACATGGCAACCAATCCTCAACACCGCACCTGGGTTAAGATCTGTCACTGGATAGTGACGCTGGCATTTATCGGGCTGCTATTTACAGGCATTGAGATCCTGATGGTCCATCCAAGATTATACTGGGGAGAAGTGGGAAATGATCTCACGCCTGCATTGTTCGAATTGCCGATCAGCAGAAATTACAAGCACGGGGGTTTTACAGAAGGCCAGCCATTCTTTCAGACGCCTGGTTCACCAGTCAGTGCCGGCAGAACCTATGATATTTTCAACCAGAATGGATGGGGCAGAAGTCTTCATTTCCTTGCGGGATGGTTCCTGGTAGTAAGTGGTTTGATCTATCTTTTGTTAGGGATATTCGGCGGACATTTCCGGAAAAATATTTTCCTCAGCAAAAAGGAATTCAAGTGGAGCAGTATCATGAATGATCTGAAAGACCATTTGCGACTGTTGATCCCGCGTGCCAGCGGTGGGCCTGACTATGGGATTCTGCAGAAGATCAGTTATACGATAGTCATTTTCATTGCTTTGCCGTTGATGGTGATCACGGGCTTCACGATGGCCCCAGCCATTACTGCAGCATTTCCTTTTTTGCTCGATCTGTTTGGCGGATATCAATCGGCCCGCACGATCCATTTCTTTTCCACCATAGCCTTACTGTTGTTCTTTATCATACATATTGTGATGGTGATCCTGAGCGGATTTAAGAAACAGATTCTTGCCATGACTTTCAAAAGACCATATGAGAAAGAAACTGATCGTAACCCGTCGTAATGCCATTGTATCTGGATTAGCCGCCATGGGCGGATTGCTCCTGCCGGGTTGTAAGGGCAAGGAGCTTCCTCCAACTTATGGCAATATTTTACGCATGGGGGATAACCTGACCTATTTTGCGCACAGGGCCTTACTACCGGGCCAGGCACTGGTCAAAGAATATGATCCGCGCGATATTTCTTCTTTCCCGGCCACTGGCACTTTCAACCCTGGTGACAGCTCATGGAAATATTACAGTGAAGATTGGGATAAACTGCATAAAAATGGTTTTGCTGATTGGCGTTTATCTGTTGAAGGGTTGGTAACGAAGCCGCTTCAGTTGTCGTTAAAAGATCTGATGGCATTTCCTGCACAGAAACAGATCACCAGGCATTCCTGTGAAGAGGGGTGGACGGCGATCGCAGAATGGACAGGCGTTCAATTAAGTCAGGTATTGAAAGCAGCAGGCATCAAGGCTAACGCAAGGTTTGTGAACTACTATGCATTTGATGGATTCGCTGACAGCCTTGATATGCTGGATGCTTTTCATCCCCAGACTATTCTGGCCTATGGCATGAATGGTAAAAATCTTCCGGTTCCACACGGAGCACCCATCAGGATGAGAGTGGAAACACAGATCGGCTACAAGAGTGTCAAATACCTCAAACGCATTGTAGTTACTGATGAGTTTGATGATTTTGGGGAAAATGGTTCTATACCCAATGGCTGGGCCTGGTATAACGGAATATAGATCTCCTTAACGGCCATTGGAACGGAGCACCACAATATCTTTTTTAACCTGGTCGTCATAAGTTTTCTTGACGATATAATACCATTGGCGTTCCGGTACATCCACGTAGAAAACTTCTCCGAGTTTATGCTTGGCAACGGCATCCTGTAGTTCTTTAGGCACCATGTCTTCTCCATAAAACCATCCCAGGTCGCCGTGGGTAGTATTGCCATCCATGGTATACTGATCTGCAAGTTGCTCGAAGGGAGTTCCTGATGAATGTTTTTGAACGATGATCTTGCTCAGGCTGTCCACTTCTTTATTGTTCAGGGATCCCCTGTCCAGGAATACATAGCTGGCCCTGTATTGGATCGATTCTTCCACTTCGATCACTTTGTAAGTAACATATCCCACAGAGAAAACATCCCCTTTATTCTGCTTCAATAGTCTTTTGTCGATCAGCGTAGTGTCTTTACCCCAGGAAAGACGGAGGATAGCGGGTTTAAGATTAGGATTGGCTGCCACATATTTTTCTGCATCTTGTACGGTCTTGATCTTTTCAAATTGTTCCCTTACTGTTGGCTGGGCAAAAACGGAAGTGGATACGAGAAGAAATAGTACACCGAATAATAATTTCATAATTCAAAATTTATCCCCGAAATAGGTTAGAATTTAACTAAAATTGAGTTCTCCGCAAAGCTAAAATCCTTTTTCTGTTGGCTGGGAAAATCTTTCTGATTTGTGGCTCCTGGCATCAATGTTAACAATTTATTCCATTTATCTATTACCTTTTAGGCACAAAAGACGTTAAACATGACTCCAGCCAGAATTTTGATCTTTGCGTCCGCGATAATGATCTTGAGTTGTAATCAAACACAACAGCAGGATTCTGCTCCGGTGTTAACTGATACAGCTAAAGCTTCGCAACAGCCCGTTGCAGACACAGCTAAACTCGTGGGCACTTGGACCAGGACGGATTCTCCCTATGAGATCAGGATCCTTGAACTGAAACCTGATGGCAGTATGTTGGCCGGTTATTTCAATCCTCAATCCATTAATGTTGGCAGGGCCAATTGGATAAACACGAACGGCGTTCTGCAGGTATATGTGGAGCTCAGGGACGAGAATTATCCGGGTTCAACTTATACGCTGATTTATCAACCGGATCAGGATATGCTGACAGGAAAATATTTCCAGGCAGTTGAAGGCGTCACCTATGACATAGCATTCATGCGCAAGAAATGATCAGCCATTTTCAGCTTTGAGGTCATCTTCCAGTTCTCGTACTATTTTTTTGAGTTTACCTTTTAGCTGTGAAATATCTATAGGGAAACTTTTCTGGCGGTTGACTACAACCTTATAGGAAAAATCATCTCTCATTTGGGGATCATGAACAGGGGCAATCTGCTTCAGGCTGTTGATCAATTCCATTTCATCCATGTCAATATCCTTTGATGCCTGCAGGGTTTTGCCTATTTGTCCTCCCGATCTCCTGAGTTGAATATGGGTCATGGTGCTTACACTTTTGCGGCTTTCCAGCCTTTTTTAACAGCTTTTTCCACCTTACTTCCTTTCCCATAAATTTTACGCGCATGCATAATGGTGGCATTTTTTGCTTCCTGGAAACCGGATTTGTTATTCAGTGATTCCGTCAGTGCTGCATACCAGACGGGACCAACAGTTTTCCATGCATATCCACCCAGTTCCTTCGCCGCAATGTAGAAAGCAAAATTGGGAATTCCGGAATTGATATGTACACCGCCATAATCTCCATCTTCATTATTGGGCAGATCATTATATTGATCCATGGTGGCGGGTTGAGGATCATCGCCCCATTGCGGATGATTCACAAATGCAGTGCCTGGTGCTGCCAGGCTTCTTAATGCATAATCGTCGCCCAGCATGATATTCTCGCCGATCAACCAGTTGCTTTGATTCACATTCTGGTTGAGCACATACTGTTTGATCATGATACCAAATACATCAGAGAAGGATTCGTTCAATGCACCGGGTTGATTTTCATAATCGAAATTTGCGGCATATTGGGTTACACCATGAGCAAGTTCGTGAGCAATGATGTCGATATCTGTTGTAAAACTGCCGAATACTTTTTTATCGCCATCCCCGAATATCATCTGGCGGCCATTCCAGATAGCGTTGTTATATCTTTTCCCATAGTGAACTGTATTGACCAATGCGAGTCCTGATCCATCTATGCTGTTCCGTTTGAAGATATTGTAATAGAAATTCCAGGTATGTTTCACCCCGGTTCTCACCTGCTTAGCTTCTTTATCCCTGGAGATGGCTGCAACAGTCAATTTTTTTCCGGGCAGCGAGTATCCCCTGGCGGCTGAATATATTTCAATCACCGGTTTAGGTTTAATAGCTTTTTTCTTTGTAACGGACATCATCTTCATCCCCGCTTCAGGTAGTGCGGAGAAGAACCGGCGGTCACTCCGGAACCGGTAATTCCTGAAATCATTATCGAGGGATTCTGTTAAGGGAACTTCTGGCTGGTCTTTTATTTTATTGGAGATATAGGGTGGGAGGATGCATTGAATTGGATTGCGGTGGTTTATACACATGGTTGCACTGTTGTTGACTACAAAGCAAATAAAACAGGGTCAAAAATTATAATGGTATTTGAGTTCTTCAGTCAGCTCAAAAAACTGCTGAAAAACCTGAAAAAAACTTTGTGAAACCAAAAGGTTGCATATATTTGCAATCAAACGGTTGCATAAATGAGAAGAGACATATTCCAGGCCATTGCCGATCCCAGCAGGAGGGCCATTATCACGCTGATCGCGATCCAGGCCATGACGCCCAATGCCCTGGCAGAACATTTTGATATATCCAGGCAGGCCGTGTCAAAACATATCCGGATCCTGGATGAGTGCCGCCTGCTGAAGAAAGAACAGCTTGGCAGGGAAATTTATTACCATCTGGATCCGCAGAAAATGAAAGAAGTGGCAGACTGGATAGAACCATTCAGGGAACTATGGGAAGTCAAATTCAATCAGCTTGACCAGGTATTGCAAAATCTAAAAAAGAAAAAATGAACACGATCTATCAAATGAGTTTTGAAGTTGACAAGGTCAACAACAAGATCAATGTAAAAAGAGAATTCAATTCGTCAGTGGAACATGTATGGGCTGCGTGGACCAGGCCGGAACTGCTGGATCAATGGTGGGCGCCCAAGCCGTATAAGGCCCGGACCAAGACCATGGATTTCCGGGTAGGCGGTATGTGGTTATATGCCATGGTAGGGCCTGACGGGCAGGAAATCTGGTGCAAGGCCAATTATCTGGCCATAGAGGATCAAAAGAGCTTTTCCGGCAGGGATGCGTTTTGTGATGAGCATGGAGTAGCCACAGATGATTTTCCGGGATCCACCTGGAATACATCATTCAAGCCTCTTGGCGAAGCCACCCTTGTTGAGATTGAGATAGATTATAAGAATCTTTCTGACCTGGAGAAGATCATTCAAATGGGCTTCAAAGAAGGGTTTACGGCCGCACTGGGTAACCTCGATGAGTTGTTGAATGCCTGATAAAAAGGTACAACGCCCAAACGTTAAGCTTAAAGAATATGGTGACTGGTCAGTTTAACTGATCAGTCATTTTCTTCGAAATGCAAATGCTGATGGTGTGCGCTTGCACCAATATGTAAAGCAAAAGCCGCGATAGCAGTATCTTTCATGATATTGATGAAAGCGAACAGGCGATATTCATCAGTCCCCGCATTCATGGCATTAGGTACATGCACAGATATAATAAATACAACAAGAAACAGTGCCAGCAGGTAACTCGTGATCTTAACATACTGGTTCAGTATGAAAGAGATTCCAACCAGGATGAAACATGCACCTACAAGGTATGCCCAGGTGATTCCGCCGGGGAGAAAGCTTGGAACATATACCAGTGTATCATAAGGCCTCATCAAATGAAAAATGCCGATCGCGATCAGGGCAGCAGCAAGCAGATAGATAGAAAAACGTGATATCGGATGATACTCTTGCAGGTTTAGTCTCATAAATTATGTTTTAAGGTGTTGGATGGTTCATAAAAGTTAAGAATTTTCCGAGATTCCGGACTTGATTTTTATCATATCCAAACAATGTTTTTGATCATACAGCCCTTCCCCGGTGCTGCAGGCTCTGTCCCACATCGTTTTGGCCTTTGGAAAACTGGTGTTTTGCTATATTTAGACCAGCTGCGGACATGTAAACCCTGCAGGAAATTTAATAAAACGAGGGTGGGTAACCGAACAACTGGACATAAACTGGAATTCCTGATCTCTGCCCTGCTGTGGATCCTTTTGCCGGATCTGGTGTCCGGTCAGGACCTGGTGAAATTTGTTCAGCCGCTTGCAGGCACCGCATCGTCTACCACCGCTGCCGCTTTGAAGCATAGTGAAGGCGGAAGTGAAAAGAATGCGAACACCATTCCTTCTGTATGTCTTCCTTTTGCCATGACGCAGTGGACTCCCCAGACCAGGACATCGGAAAAGAAATGCCTTCCTCCATATTACTATAAAGACAGTTTGCTGAATGGGTTTCGCGGTACACACTGGCTGAGCGGGTCCTGCGTGCAGGATTATGGGAGCGTAACTGTCATGCCGGTAAAAGGCAAACTCAGAACATCAGCCGTCGAGTATGCCCTCCCGTTATCCCATTCATCTGAGACCACCACCCCCGAATACTATAAGCTGATCGCAGGGGAAATTGTGTCTGAGATGACTGCTACCCTTCGTTGTGGATTTCTCCGGTTCAGTGTATTGGACAACGACAGCCTGTATATTCTTATAACACCGAACAGTGATGAGCAGCAGGGATTTGTAAAGATCGATCCTGAAAAAGGAGAAATATGGGGCTATAATCCTGTCCACCGCATCTACCAGGGCTGGGGCCAGCCCGCCGGTTTCAGCGGATGGTTTTATATCAGGGTCAATCGCAGCACTTCAGTATCCGGGAGTTTCAGTGAAGGGCATATTTTTTTGGAAGATACCATCTCAAATCAGAAAGATATTGGTGTATTTGCCGGATTCAGCCTGAGGAAAGGTGAACAGATCGAACTCAGGGTGGGAACTTCTTTCACAAGCCTGGAAGGTGCAAAAAAGAATCTTGAAACTGAGATAGGAAACAGAAGCTTTGACCAGGTCAGGTCATCTGCGCAAGAGACCTGGGATCGGGCGCTGTCCCGCGTGAAAGTGGAAACGGTCAGTGACAAAGACAAACGGATTTTTTATACAGCCATGTACCATGCCATTCAACATCCGAGATTGTTCAATGATGTAGATGGGCTGTATCCGGCGTTTGCCGGAAATAAATCCCTGATGAAAACAGAAAAGGGAAATTATTATGATGATTTTTCTATGTGGGACATCTATCGTGCACAGTTACCCCTGGTCCAAATTCTGGACAGGGGAATAACAAATGATTTTGTGCGCTCCATGATATTAAAAGGGCAACAGGGAAACTGGCTGCCCATTTTTCCCTGTTGGAACAGTTATACATCCGCAATGATCGGCGATCATGTGACAGTATTTATTGCATCGGCTTATGCAAAAGGGATCCGTGACTATGATGTCAGCGAAGCATACCGTTTGATGAGAAAGAATGCATTTGAAGTGGCCCCGGAAGCTGATTATCTTAACGGCATGGGACGCCGTGCATTGACATCCTGGCTGAAATATGGATTCATTCCCTTGGAAGACAGTGTACCGATCGCATTTCATAAGAAAGAGCAGGTGAGCAGAACACTGGAGTATGCTTATGACGATCATGCTCTTTCTGTTGTAGCCAGGGGACTGGGCAGGAAAGAAGATCAGGCCCAATTGGTGAAACGGGCACTGAATTATGTCAATGTTTTTGACAGTTCGGTAGGAATGGTAAGGGGCCGTTATGCAGATCGCAGTTGGTACAAACCTTTTTTTCCTGATCGGCGCGAGTTCTATATCACAGAAGGCACACCCAGGCAGTATGGTTTTTATGTGCCACACGATATTCCTGGCCTTGCTGCACTCATGGGCGGAAGGAATAGACTGGAACAGGCGCTGGACAGCCTATTCATCAAAGGGGAATACTGGCATGGCAACGAGCCGGGACACCAGATCCCGTTCTTATATAATTATACGGCAGCACCCTGGAAAACACAGCAAGCAGTTTATGAGATATTATCTGGCGAGTACAGCGATGGGCCCGGAGGGCTAAGCGGTAATGATGATTCTGGCCAGATGAGCGCCTGGTATGTATTTGCCGCTATGGGTTTTTATCCTGTTGATCCCGTTTCGGGAAATTATATGTTAACAGCTCCCATCTTTGACCAGGTCAGGTTGCAATTACCTGCAGGCAAACAACTTACCATTACATGTCATCGGAAAAATGCCGGAGATAAATATATAAGCAGTGTCAGTTGGAACGGGAAAAAATATGCTAAGAATTACCTCACTCATTCCGGCATCATGAATGGCGGCATTATTGAGATCTGGCTTGACAATAAGCCCACAGGATGGGGTAGTGAATTGGATGCCCAGGTACACAAATAAAAAGAGGATGCAATGATTAAACGCGGGCTGATCATTCTGCTGTTACCATTTTTTCTCACCTGCAAACAGTCAGAGAATAACCAATTGTCAGTTCCTCAGTTGAACGGACCCGTAGAGATCATTACGGATCCATGGGGTGTGCCTCATATTTATGCCGGGAATGAACATGACCTGTTTTTTGCACAAGGTTATCAGGCCGCTAAAGACCGGTTATTTCAACTGGAGATCTTCAGGAGAAGAGCGAATGGAACCATGGCCGAAGTGTTGGGTGCGAAGGAATTGAATCGTGATATCGGAGCGAGGCTGTTTAAATATCGTGGAGATCTCAATGAAGAATTCGCGCATTATCATCCTCACGGGAAATCCATCATTACCGCATTTACTGAAGGTATCAATGCATTTGTACAACAGGTCATTGAAGGCCGGCAACCCATGCCTGTTGAACTGGAAAAGCTGGGTATCAAACCAGGGCTTTGGACGCCGGAGATCGTAGTGTCTCGACATAACGGTTGGGTCAATAATGTACAGGAAGAACTTTCCATTGCCAGAATGATCAAACTGATAGGTGAAGAAAAAACAAGAGCGATCACCAATTTCCATCCGCGATCACCTGATCTCAGCATCGATCGGTCTATTGACAGAGATGCATTATTTGACGACGTACTGGGACCCTATAATGATTTCAGGGCGCCTGTCAGTTTTACTGAAGAAGGTGCACTGGCATCAGGATTCCTGCCATCAAAAAATGGAGCGGAAGGCAGTAATAACTGGGTACTCAGTGGGCAGAAGACCTTGTCTGGGTCGCCAATACTGGCGTCGGATCCGCACAGGGTCATCGGTATCCCATCTATAAGATATATCGTTCATCTTTCTGCTCCGGGATGGAATGTAATAGGCGGAGGCGAGCCCGTCATACCCGGCGTTTCCATCGGGCATAATGATCATGGTGCCTGGGGGCTGACGATCTTTGAAACAGATACCGAAGATCTTTATGTTTATAAACTGAACCCGGCCAACACCGCACAATATTTCTATAAAGGGAAGTGGCTGGATTTTGAAAAGCTCAGAGATACCATCAGGATCAAAGGACAGCCGGATAAAATGGTCGATCTGCTTTTTACCATACATGGGCCTGTAACCCATGTTGACGAGAAAAAGCTTACAGCCTATGCAATCAGGGCGGCATGGTTAACAAAGGGATCCGCTCCTTATCTGTCAAGCCTTCGGATCAACCAGGCGAAAAACTGGGAAGAATTCAGGGCCGCCTGTTCATATTCTTTCGTGCCAGCAGAAAATATGATCTGGGCAGACAGGCAGGGCAATATCGGGTGGCAGACCATAGGAATTGCGCCTATACGTAATAGTTATTCCGGCATGGTTCCTGTTCCGGGCGATGGGCGTTTTGAATGGGAGGGCTTGCTTCCTGTACTTGAGAGGCCCTGGAAACTGAATCCCCCCTCGGGATTTATCAATACGGCTAACGCTAATACAACTCCCGAAGATTATCCGCACATGAATGCCATTGGATATTCATGGACCGACTCATTCAGGGCCCGCCGTGCTTATGAAGTATTGAGTGCTGATAAAAAATTCTCAATGCCTGATATGCAGTCTTTGCAAATGGACTATTTATCTATTCCTGCCCGTGAGATCAGGCCATTGCTGAAAGGCCTTCGTCCCATTGACGAAAAAGTGAAAAAAGCCCAACAGATCCTGATGGACTGGGATCTCAACATGTCTGAAAACTCAGTGGCAGCTTCTATTTATTTTATTTTTGAGATCCTCGTGGAGCGGTCACTGCTGGAAAAAATGGGACTGGTCAACGACAGTCTGCCGCAATTTGGGATCAGCCTGTCGAAAGCAATAAAGATGATTAAAAATCCGGCGCCGCTGATGACCACAGCTGAAAGAGATGAATTGTTACTGATGTCGCTGATCGGGTCCGTGTCCATCCTGAGGGAAAGGCTGGGCGGGGATATGAATGAATGGAAATACGGGCAGGAGAAAATGAAGCATGTATACATGGTCCATCCGTTATCGTCAAAAAATAATTCAGGATTTAACATCGGACCGGCTCCCCGGGGCGGCGATGGGAATACAATAAACAGCAGTGGGGGATCCCTGAACCAAAGTTTCGGCGCTTCACTCCGTTTTATATTTGACTGTTCCAACTGGGACCTGGCTGTGGCAACAAATACACCCGGACAGAGCGGAGTCCCCGGGAGTCCCCATTATAAAGATCTCTTTGATAGTTGGAGTAAGAACCAGTATTTCCCTCTCTATTATAGCCGGGATAAGATTTCAGGTGCCGGCGGTAAAAAACTTAAACTTGTTCCGGAAAAATAGTTTTTTATATTGTACTGAAAATCTGGAGTTATGTTTATAGGTCATTTCGGGTTTGGTTTTGGTGCTAAAAAGCTCAGTCCGGAAATCTCTTTAGGTACTTCTTTCCTTGCCGCGCAACTCATTGATCTGTTATGGCCATTCTTCCTGATGGCGGGATTGGAAAAAGTAGAAATAGATCCCGGAAATACTGAACTCACACCCCTGAATTTTGTTTCGTATCCCTTTACCCATAGCCTTACCGGAACTTTGATATGGGCCATGCTGTTTGCTTTGGTCTATTACCTGTGGAAAAAGAACTGGAAAGTAGCTACCGTATACGCACTGCTGGTATTAAGTCACTGGCTTCTCGATTTCATTACACATAGGCCTGATCTGCCACTCACATTTTCCGAAAATACCAAAGTTGGATTGGGACTGTGGAATCATGCAGCCGTTGCCATGGTCATTGAGTCGCTCATATTCATCGCAGGTGTATATCTGTACACAAAAAGTACCAGGCCTATTAACAAAACAGGCAGCTATGCATTGGCAGGCCTTGTTATTTTCTTCATCCTCATTTTTGTTATGAATGCGAAAGGTGACCCTCCGCCCAATGCCGAGGTGATCTCCTATGTTGGTCTGGCCCAGTGGATATTTGTGATCTGGGGTTATTGGATCGACCGAAACCGTGGGTCAGTGGATGAGATCAGGACAAAGGCTCAAGTTTCACTGTAAAATGCCTGAGCATCGGTGATTCCTCTGTGATCCTGAGGCCGCGGATCATTTCCCTGTTATTGAATACCTGGATGATCACTTCTGCCACATAGTCAATATGACTCTGTGTGTACACCCGCCTGGGTATGGCGAGGCGAACTAATTCCAACGCAGCAGGGACCAGTTGTTGGTGCTCATCGTATTTGCCAAACATCAGCGAACCAATTTCCACGGCTCTTATTCCTCCTTCAATATAAAGCGCACAATTCAGCGCCTGTCCGGGGTATTGGTCAAGGGGTATATGAGGAAGAAATGCTGCAGCGTCAAGATATACTGCGTGTCCGCCTGCAGGAAGCATTACCGGAACACCTGCTTTGTTCAGTTTTTCCGTGAGGTATTCAATGCTCCTGATCCTGTATTGCAGGTAATGTTCTTCCATCACTTCCATCAGGCCAATGGCAATGGCTTCAAGGTCCCGGCCCGCCAGGCCACCATAAGTAGGAAAGCCTTCTGTAATGATCAGCAGGTTACGGCATTCGCGCGCAAGACCCTCATTCCGCATCGCAAGGAATCCTCCAATATTTGCAAATGCATCTTTTTTGGCGCTCATGGTGCAGCCATCTGCATAAGAGAATAATTCACGTGCGATCTCATGAACCGTTTTATCCTCATATCCATTTTCGCGGAGCTTGATGAAATAACAATTCTCTGCAAAACGACAGGCATCGATATATAGCGGGATATCGTACTTGTCGCAAATGGCCCTCACTGCCTTAATATTCGCCATACTTACCGGCTGCCCTCCGCCCGAGTTATTGGTGATCGTGATCATTACCAGTGGAATATTGGCAGCTCCTTTTTCTTCAATGAGATGTTCCAGGGCCAGGGTATCCATATTGCCCTTGAAAGGGGCTGGGATGGAAGGATGTTTTCCTTCTTCACAAATAAGGTCAATGCCTGTTGCACCTGAGAATTCGATATTGGCACGTGTGGTGTCGAAAAGGGTGTTGCTGACAAAATATTTTCCTTTTCCACCGGTGATACTGAACAGGATCTTTTCAGCTGCCCGTCCCTGGTGGGTTGGGATGATCTGTGGCATTCCGGTCACAGACCTTACGGCTTCTTCAAACCTGAAAAAACTGGGACTGCCCGCATAGGATTCATCGCCACGCATGATGCCAGCCCATTGTTCACTACTCATGGCGCTGGTTCCACTGTCTGTGAGCAGATCGATCAGTACATCATTGGAATGTATAAGAAATGGATTGTAACATGCTTTGGAAAGTATGGCAACTCTTTCTTCCCTGGTATTAAAATAGATGGGCTCAACCGATTTGATCCGGAAGGGTTCGATAATGGTTTTCATGACAAGCAGAAATTTAGATCTGACCGCAAATATTATAGAAATAAGAGCTGGAAACCCATGTCATAACGGATGATTGATATCAGTATCTGCGATGGGTAATGCATTTTATTTAAATTGTATCTATTAAAACCTTTGTCCATGCGCGGTATGATATTCTTTATCCTTGTTCTTGTTGGCTCGTTAGTGGAGGCTGAACCTCACCCTTCTTTTTTCCCTCCAAAGAACCCGGTACCGGTGAGGGGGCTTTGCATAGGAGCTCCTGACTATAACCAGGTAGACAGGTTCATTGAGTTCATTGAAAAAGAACTGGTACCCAGGAAAGTAAATACCCTGGTGCTTAGGGTGGATTACAAATACAGGTATACCTCGCATCCTGAACTGATATCTGAATCGAAAAGGAAAGAAGACAGTACGCAGGCTGCGGCACTGACAAAAGAGGAAATGAAGAAGATCGTACGTGCCTGCCAGAAGAACAAGATCCAGCTTGTGCCATTGGTGAATATGCTTGGACATCAATCGGGTGGTACCCGGCTTAATCCCTTATTAAGCAAGTATCCGCAGTTTGACGAAACGCCCTGGGTGCAGATGCCTGCAGAATATAAGTGGCCGAATCCCGACAAACTCTATTGTAAAAGTTATTGTCCGCAACATCCTGACGTGCATAAAATTACTTTTGACCTCATAGATGAGATCATGGAAGTATGTGAAACCAAACAGTTCCATGCGGGTATGGATGAAGTGTTTTACCTGGGAGAAGATAAATGTCCGCGTTGTGCCGGAATGGACCGTTCAAAATTATTCGCCGATGAAGTGAACAGGATCGCAGCACATGTGGAAGCAAAAGGCGGAAGGCTCTGGATCTGGGGTGACAGGATGCTTGATAGTAAGATGACCCGGCTGGGGATCTGGGAAGCAGCTGAAAATGATACACACCGCTCGATTGACCTGATCAATAAGAATGTGGTGATCAACGACTGGCATTATGATTCACCTGCACTTACACCGCTGACCTTTGCCACCAAAGGGTATGATGTGATGATCTGTCCCTGGAATAAGGCAGACGTGACAAAAGCCCAGGTGGAAGATTATCTCGCTTTTCAGCAAGCACTTAAGCCAGAAGTGGCCAGGAAATATAAAGGCATTATACAAACGGTATGGACGTCTACCGAAGTTTTTCTGGATACCTATTACAATGTGAAGCCAGAGGATGGCAGGAGTAAGGGTACGGTAGAATCCTTTAAGACCTTATTCAACCTGATGGATCAGACTAAATAGCTTACTGGTATCGTATCCCGTAATTAGTTGGCTAGCGTCAGGCCGATGATGATGCCCGTCCAGGGTTTGCCATTATAGATCCAGTTGCTTCGATTGGAATCCAGCAAGGTGTCAAAGCCCAGGCCTATGCCGAATGTGAAGATGCCCCAACCGACAAATACCGCAGCACCATTCTGCCAGATGAATCCGTCGTACTCTGTTTGAAGATGCCCCGCTGTTGTGGAGGGATTGATGGGTGTGGACCCGAATCCTGTAAATATGCCCGCGTCAATAGTATAATGATTGAGATCGGTTTTGTGCTGCTTATCCGGTTTTGTTAAATCCCTGAACCGGAAGTATTCTTTTTTGTATCCAACGTATCCGGCCAGGTTGAGATTGGCATTCAATTGTGGAGGAAGTGCCTGTGTTTTAAACCTGTATTTGAAAAGTACGGTGGTAATGTCGAAGTCCATCCCTGATTTCTGCAATAAAAAATTTGTTGTCGCCGCGTGTTCAGGATTTGGGTTAAGCCACAAAATCGCCCCGGGATCCTTAGACAAACTATCTTTCCCCACTACCCCATAAGTAGTGATGGAGTCCTCGGTCACCACAGCGTATACTTTTTCAGCAGGTCTTCCGGGCAGGGACAGTTTATAGTAACCATCCGACAAGCCATGCATAGTGGCTTTTTGCAGGGTGCCACAACCAGTGAACACCAGGATCATTATTGGAAAGATCAAAAGCCCCGGTTTCATCTTGTTAAAGTATCTGAAATAGCGGTAACAGACAATGACATGGGTCAGGATTGATGACGAAAATCATGGTTCGGCTAAGAAAGTTTAGGGTTTTGGTCATAAAGTGCCTTGCATCTTATCAGTTACTTTGTACCCATATTATACCTTGATTCATGGTAAGTAGCAACCTGGTTTCTCTTTTGAATAAATATGACGTGCCTCTCCCCAGGTACACCAGTTATCCAACCGTTCCTTATTGGGACTTCAACAGTTTATCAACGGAACTATGGAAAGAATCAGTTAGGAAGACCTACCTGAATGAAAACGGTGAGATCTGTCTTTATATCCATCTGCCATTTTGCGAAGAGCTATGCACCTATTGCGCCTGTAACAAACGTATCACGAAAAATCATGGTGTTGAAGACCCTTATATGCAGGCTGTGTTGCGGGAATGGAGGCTTTACCTGGAGTTGTTGCCAGGCACTCCCGTGATCAGGGAAATACATTTGGGCGGTGGCACACCCACATTTTTTTCTCCTGTCAACCTGGTCCACCTGATCAGGAGTATTACAAAAGATTGTAAGATCGCAGAAGGCCATGAGTTCAGTGTGGAAGTGCATCCTAACTATACTTCAGACGATCATCTCGAAGCCTTGCAAAGTGTGGGCTTTAACAGGATCAGTCTTGGCGTGCAGGATTTTGACCCTGTGGTTCAGTTCATCATTAACCGTCCGCAGAGTTTTGAACAAACCAAACATGTCATAGACCAGGCCCGTGCGTTGGGCTACGAAAGCATCAATATTGACCTGATCTACGGCTTGCCGAAACAAACTTTGGAGGGGATCGAGAAAACCATTCAGAAAGTCAAACTGTTGATGCCAGACCGGATAGCTTTCTATTCTTATGCCCATGTACCCTGGAAGAGCAAGGGCCAAAGAAGATATACCGATGAAGACGTGCCTAAGGCCAGCGAGAAGCTTGCCATGTATTCTCTGGGAAATAAATTGCTCACCGAAATGGGTTTTGAGAGCATTGGTATGGATCATTTCGCTCTGCCTACGGATAAGCTCCTGAAAGCATATTACAATGGAAACCTTCATCGCAATTTCATGGGGTATACCACTACCAATCATAAACTGGTGATAGGTCTTGGTGCTTCAAGCATCAGCGACACCTGGAATGCATTTGCACAAAATGAAAAATCAGTAGAAGAATACCAGGCCATAGTAAACTCCGGAGAATTTCCGCTGGTTAACGGTCATGTACTAAGTACCCAGGACCTGTTGATCAGAAAATACATCCTCGAACTGATGTGCAAAGGCGTCACCCGCATCACTCCATCAGATTTTGATAAGGAGACGCTGGACCGGATGTATAGAAGGCTGGGTTCTTTTGATGCCGATGGCCTGATCAGTGTAAGCGGGTATGAAATTAAGGTGCTGTCAAAAGGAAGATTATTCATCAGGAACATCAGTGCGGTATTTGATGCATATCTTAAGAACGGCACTTCTCAAAAGCCGATGTTCAGTAAAGCGATTTAAGAAAGTGAGTCAGAGAGTCAGAGAGCCAGAGAGTCAGGCTGCAACCTGCAACCTGTTACCTGCAACCTGCAACCTGCAACCTGCAACCTGCTACCTGCAACCTGCTCTAGCCGCTTCCCATCCCAACATGGCCGTCTTCCTTGTACTTCCCCAATGGTACTGACCAAATGAGCCTGTTGACTGTATCACCCTATGGCAGGGGATCAGGAAGGCCACAGGATTATCTCCAACAGCCGATCCAACGGCCCTTGATGCCTTGGGATTATTGAGCTGGCTCGCCAGCTTGCCATAGGTAGTGAACTTACCCATGGGAATGCTTAACAGCGACTCCCAGACTTTCAATTGAAATTCAGTGCCTTTGAGATGAAGCTTGACCTGGTTCAGTTTACTCCAGTCCTTAGTGAATATATACAATGCATTCTGCTGAATGAGATCAGTCATTCTGCGGAAACTGGCATTGGGAAATTTGCTTTGCATTTCACTGAACGCTATGGTTTCATCGTCAGCAAATGCCATATAGCAAATCCCTTTTTGTGTAGATGCCACCAGCACTTCGCCAAAAGGCGTTTCGGCAAAACTGTAATTGATGGCCAATGATTCCCCGCCATTTTTGTATTCGCCGGGCGTCATGCCTTCAATATTTATGAAGAGGTCGTGCAGTCTTCCGGTTCCGGAAAGTCCGGTTTCCAGCGCGGCATCAAAAACCGTGGCCTGCTCATTTTTCAATACTGACTTAGCGTGTTCGATACTGATATACTGAAGAAATTTTTTCGGGCTCACACCGGCCCAGTCAGTGAACATGCGTTGGAAATGGTAGGGGCTGAGGTGAACCTTTTCAGCCAGTTCATCCAGGCTGGGTTGTTCCCTGAAATGTTCCCTGATATAATCGATGGCTTCGGCAATACGGGTATAGTTCAAGATCTCCTGGGTCATATCCTTGTAATTCTAAGCGAAATTGGGGGATCGCCGGCAATTCCCAAACCCGAAAATTGCTGAATAATCAGGGTTGACTAACTTTAATCCATGACCTGCCTGATCATCGATGACAATAAGATAGCCCGGACCACTATGGTACAGCTGGCCGGCCAGGTAAAAGACCTGGAGATCGCCGGCGAATGCGCCAGTGCCATGGAAGCATACAATCTGCTACAACACCAGAAAGTGGACATCCTGCTGCTGGATATTGAAATGCCCGGGATGACGGGCTTAGAACTTACCCGGAATCTTGGTAAAGACAGCCCGATCATCATCTTTACCACTTCCAAAAAGGAATATGCTGTGGAGGCCTTTGAACTGAATGTGGCAGACTACATCATGAAACCTGTTACGCCCGCGAGATTTATTCAGGCGATCGACAGGGCCCGGGAAATATTAGACAGTAACAAAGAAGAAGTAAAAACAACGGCCGATGAATTCCTGTTTATCCGGGATTCAAACATTGTGAGGCGGTTGGCTTTAGACGAGATACTTTTTGCTGAAGCCATGGGCGACTATGTAAAACTTCACACACCTGGAAAATTCTACGCCATCCATACCACGCTAAAGGCTGTTGAAGACAGGCTTCCGCCAGCGCTGTTTCTGAGGGTACACCGTTCTTACATCGTTTCCCTGGGAAAGATCGATACCATACAGGAAGGTGTACTGGTGATCCAGGGAAAAACCATCCCCGTCGCCGATTCTTACCGTGCGGCCCTGAATAAAAGAATGAAAATTCTCTAATACCCCGCTTCACCGACAGATTTTGCCGATTGGGCGACAACTGCTGAATTTCAGATTCGGGTGGGTATACCTTCATACTGTACTCGTTTCTCATTTATTTAAAGAGCAGTTTGTTTTGGAATCTCAACTCCCCGGTTCTCCGGGGAGTTCTATTAAACTCATGAAATTCAATCAGATCATATTATTAATCCTCCTGGCCAGCATCCTGATGGTACTGCTCTACCAACTTTTGGGGGTGATCGACCATAACGGGAGCAGCAGGTCTGTTTTTTTACTTCTCATGGCGGCATTGGCCGACCTGGTGATCATGATCAGGTCTTTTTTCAGTTTTATGAAGCAACCGTCCGAGAAGAATTAAAGCTTGGTTGTACCTTAGGTTGCTCAGTTTCCCATGAACCGCTATTTCCGATACATAGTTTTTGCCATCTTCCTTGTGTCTATACTGACCATTGTAGTTATTCAATATAATGCGGATACAAGTATCAATGAACTGATCAGGAGCAATGAAAGCTTACTGGGCGAGTTAAGTATTAAGAAGGAGTTGCAGCAACTGCAAACAGGCATTGCTGACCTTGAAAGCAAAGTAAGAGGAGTTGTGATCAGTGGAAATACTGATACGGCAGCTATAGAAAAAGAGATCAGGGTATTGAAAGTCACATTGATCAATTTGAGGGTTCTGGACAATGAGGAAATGATCAGGCCAATACTTAGTGATCTTAACCGCCTGGTGGAAAACAAGATCGATTTTAACAGGGAGGTTCTCCAGGTTAACAATTCAAAAGGCAAGCGATCTGCCGAAGACCTGATCAATACAAAAAAAGGAACGGCACTTACCGATTCCATCAAACTCTATACAAAACAGATCGATGAAATTCACCAGATAACTGTAACCAAACTGATCAGGGATGCCGATAAGAATGGTATCAAAGCAAGAACTTTCGGTTCCATCATGGCCATCCTGGCTTCGGTGGCGGCCATGTTCATATTCGGATATATTGCTTATAAAGTAAGGCAGCAACAGCAAATGATTGCCAAGTTGGATGCTTCAGAAAAAATGTCCAAAGAGGCAGCCCGGCTTAAAGAGAATTTCCTCGCCAACATGAGTCATGAGATCCGGACGCCCATGAATGCGATCCTTGGATTTACTAATCTCCTCCAATACCAGCAACTAGATCCAAAGTCGATGGAATACGTGCAAACTATCCGCAAGTCTGGCCAGAATCTCCTGAATATCATCAATGATATTCTGGACCTCTCAAAGATCGAAGCGGGAATGATGCGGATCGAGTCATCGCCTTTCAGTTTAAGGAGCGTTGCTTCTACTGTGGAGCGCATGTTCAGCAAAAAGGCCACGGACAAGGGAATTACACTGTCTTATACCATAGATGAAAATGTGCCGGACATCCTGGAAGGTGATGCCACAAGACTTACTCAGATCCTGGTGAACCTGGTTGGGAACTCCGTCAAGTTCACTGAAAAAGGTAGCGTTGAGTTGCGTTTTTATCCTAAGAAACTGGAAGGTGAAAACATCAGGTTGGGCATTGAAGTCAGGGATACAGGGATCGGGATAGAAAAAGAAAAACTGACCTCCGTATTTGAACGGTTTAGCCAGGCAGATGATGATGTGACGAGAAAATATGGTGGTACAGGCCTGGGCCTTGCCATTGTAAGGGACCTGGTCTCTCTGCAAGACGGGACCATTGAAGTGACCAGTGACCCAGGGAAAGGTACCAGGTTTTACCTGGCCATACCTTACAAGATCCATATTGATCAGGAGGTTCATATACCCGTTGCGTCTGTCGAAAAACAAAACTTTGAAAATTTTGCAGGGGCGAGAATTCTTGCAGTGGAAGATAATGCCATCAACCAGAGCCTTATCCGGCATTTGTTGAAAGAATGGGAGATCGAAGTGGATATTTCTGGAAATGGCCTCGATGCCCTTGAAAAACTGAAGGCAAATAAATATCAACTGGTACTGATGGATATCCAGATGCCCGGGATGGACGGCTACACAGCAACACGCAAGATCAGGGAAGAATTGAAACTGGATCTTCCCATTGTGGCGATGACGGCTCATGCGCTGGCCGGGGAACGTGAGAAATGCCTGGAACGGGGGATGAATGCATATATCTCGAAGCCGATAAGGCAGGATCTATTGTATGAGATCATTGCCGGATTTCTGCATGTTGAGAACAAAACTGAAGGCCAGTTTGAGTTCATTAACCTGGACTATATGAAACAGGTCAGTAATGGCAATACTGAATATGAAAAAACGGTTACCCGGCAGTTCCTTGAAGCGGTTCCTGTTGACCTGGAAGAGATCCATGCTGCATGGGCGGCCAAAGATATTCAATCAGTGCGCCGCCTCGCACATAATATGAAGACTACAGTATCAGTCATGGGCCTGAACAGCCTGCTTCAGCCCTGGCTCGACAAACTTGAATATGAAGATCTGTCTGAAGCCGATTTTAACGGTACCTACCTCGCTTTACAATCCGCCTGTATTTCATCTATCGAAGAAGCGAAACTATTTTTGAGCTCGCTGGAAGTTATTTCCTGACGCCAGTTTCTGCCGTTTCACCGAAACATGGGCTCATAGCCTGATGTAGCCCTTATTTTTATTGATATTGACAGGAAGATCCCATGAAAAAAAACTGGCAGATATTTTCGCAACCACGTGTATATCTCTATATCCTCACAGGTGCCCTTATTATCTTATTTACTTTTTTCACCCAGAACAATGCCCTGGAGATCGCTATTTCCGGGGTGGCATCTGTATTTATCGGAATTGGCGTGAATAATTTTTCAGCAATAGAAACCCGTCAGAAAGATGAAGAAAAACTGAATGCAGCTTTATATCATACATCTGGGTTAATGAAGGCCATAAGTTTAAGGCTGGAAAGGATGCATACAGGACTGACCGCAGAGGAGGGTCTGAAATATGATCATGATTTTAGCGAACTGGAATACCTGGTTGAGCTGGCCATGAGACATATCGGGCAGGAGGAGCGTTGAGTTTGGGCGATTGAATATGCCATTCTGCCTATTCCTGTATTTGACCGGGCCTCCGCCAGTATAGATTTGAATATCATTTCTATATTATGAGTGGATCAAGACAGGTGTTTCAAACAGGATCGAAATGGCGGTGGAACACATTCAGAGGGGTTGGGTGGTCTTTGCTATTACTCAGCCTGATGACAGTGCCCATTATCGTTGTTACCGTAAAAAAAGGAATCCGGCCTGATCTGCCGGAGCTGCACGACAGTGATTCAATCACCAGGCTCTTAAAAAATCCTGCCATACCTGCAGGATTTACCAGCAGGGAATTGGCGCGTTATAAGGGGATCGAAAATTTTCTTAAAGCCCGTCAGCTGAACCAGCGTTTAAGGAACAACCCCCGGGCTATCACTGACCAGAGGATCAGGGCTGCATTCTATGTAGATTGGGATCCCCAGAGTTTTTATTCCCTCCAGAAAAATATAGGGAAGATGAATATGGTGATCCCCGAGTGGTTCTTCATCGATCCGGTGACCGATACCCTGAAACCCCAGATCGACCTTCCGGCGTTGGAGGTCATGCGTAGAAATCATGTGAAGATCATTCCCCTGATCAATAATATCAACGACGGGAATGCGCTGGGATTTGATCACCAGATCGTTCAGCAGATACTTCACAACAACACCAAGCGGGAAAGACTGATCAATGATATTGTAAAATATATACAACAATATAAACTGGATGGTATCAATATTGACTTTGAAGAGGTCAATGAGAAATCTGATGAGCCCATGATCGCATTTCAGCGCGAGTTGTATCAAAAACTTCATCCACTGGGATTGATCGTTACCCAGGATATTATGCCTGCCAATGAAGATTATAATCTGAAAGAACTTTCTGCTTATAATGATTACCTGTTCCTGATGGCATATGACCAGCATTGGACGGCCAGTGTACCCGGGCCGGTAAGCGCTCAGAAATGGATTGAAAAAGAAGTTGATGAAACCGCCCAAAAAGTTCCCCCCGGTAAGCTGATCCTTTGCATTGCAGGTTATGGATACGATTGGCCTGATCATAGCGAAGCGGAAACAGTGACTTATCAACAGGCATTGGCAACTGCAAAACTGTATGGAGCCGGGATCGTATTCGATAACGACAGTTACAATGATCATTTTGAATACAGAGATGCAAAGGGAATATCGCACCAGGTATATCTGACAGATGCAGCATCAAATTTCAACACCATCAGGTTCTCTGATGAATATGGTGTTGCTGGCACGGCTTTATGGAGACTGGGCAGTGAAGACAGGAGGCTATGGCAGTACTATGATCGGAACCTTGATAATAACAGTTTGGCCAATCATCCTTTTGACCTGGGATTGATGACGAGAGTGGATAACGAGATCGAGAAGCCTGATTATATCGGTGATGGGGAAGTGTTGAGCGTTATAGCATCGCCTGAGAAAGGGATCATTTCATTGGAAGAAGACAGTGATGAACATATTATTTCTGAGCAGCATTACAAGCAATTGCCTACTGGTTATGTGATCAGAAAATTTGGAAATGTGCATAAGCAGGTTCTGCTGAGTTTTGACGATGGACCCGATCCGGTTTATACGCCACAGATCCTGGATATTCTGAAAAAAGAAAAAATACCTGCTGTATTTTTTATTGTAGGAATGCAAGCAGAAGCGAATCTGCCATTGCTGAAAAGGATCTACCAGGAAGGTCATGAGATCGGCAACCATACATTCACCCATCCGAATATGGCCGAGGTGAGTGAAGAGAGAGCAGCCAATGAGATTGAAACCACCAGGCTGCTGATCGAAGCCATTACGGGCAGAAGTACGGTGCTGTTCAGGGCTCCATTTAATGCAGATGCCGAACCATCATCCGAAGTTGAACTTCGGCCGGTTGAATTGAGCAGGAACGAAAATTATTATACAGTAGGAGAGAGCATCGATCCGAACGATTGGGAAAAAGGAGTTAATGCAGATACTGTTTATAACCGTACCATAAGACAGTATGAAGCAAATCCGGAAAAAGGGGTGATCCTTTTTCATGATGCCGGCGGTAACCGGCAGGCCACCGTTGATGCATTGCCACGCATCATACATTATTTCAAAAACAAAGGAATTGCATTCACTACTGTTGCCGGTTTATTGAATACCAGCAAAGACACTGTGATGCCCTTGATCAGCAATAGTTTTATGCCCCTGGACGCCGGTATAGCGAATATTGGATACTGGGCAGGTTATTTACTCACCACAGCATTCTGGCTGGCCATAGTTATTGGATTGTTCAGGATCCTGATGCTGGCCGTTATGGCTACCATGAGAAGGAACTCTGAGAAAAAGAATCCGATTCCCAACCAGGTTTCTTATCCTCATGTCAGTATCATAGTCCCGGCTTATAATGAGGAATTGAATGCAGTAAAAACTCTGACCAATCTGCTGTTGCAGGACTATCCGGATTATGATATCATTTTTGTGGACGATGGCTCAAGAGATGGGACCTATGAGAAAGTTCATGCAGCTTTTGCTGCCCAGGGGAATGTGAAGATATTGTCTAAACCCAATGGCGGAAAAGCTTCAGCGCTCAATTATGGCATTCGTCATTCGGATGCTGAATATGTGGTTTGTATAGACGCAGATACGATATTAAGGCCCAATGCGGTAAGAGAACTCATGAAGAAAATGTTGCTGCCTGTGCCAGATGGATCAGTGGGAGCTGTGGCCGGGAATGTAAAAGTCGGGAACCTGAAAACCCTGCTTACCAAATGGCAGAGCATTGAATATACCACAGCACAGAATTTTGAAAGGCGTGCATTTGATCTGATCAATGGCATTACTGTAGTTCCCGGTGCTATCGGTGCATTCAGGGTATCAGCCATAGAAATGGCCGGCGGATTTACTACTGATACACTTGCGGAAGACTGTGATCTCACCATCAGGATATTGCGAAATGGTTTCCAGGTAGTGAATTGTACCGAAGCTGTGGCAGTCACAGAAGCGCCCGAAACAATTCAGCAGTTCATGAAACAGAGATTCCGTTGGAGTTACGGTGTGATGCAAAGTTTCTGGAAGCACCGGGATGCCTGTTTTAACTGGAACTATAAAGGATTAGGCTTGTTCTCTTTGCCGAATATTCTCATCTTCCAGATCATATTGCCAATGCTTTCTCCCCTTGCAGACCTGATGCTCATATGGAGCCTTGTATTTAATATTCATGATCCTTCAAGTCTTGGAAAGACTGCAGTTTTCTATATGATATTCCTGGCAGTGGACCTGCTTATAAGTATGCTGGCCTATTCATTTGAGAAAGAGAAGAAGGGAATATTATTCTGGTTGTTACCACAACGTTTCGTTTACCGGCAATTGATGTATGTGATCCTTTTCAAGGCCATCGTCAAAGCGATAAAAGGAGAAAGCCAGGGTTGGGGCGTTTTAAAACGTACCGGTAATGTTAAGGATCCATTACCCGCAGTCGGCGATAGTTTTTGCCTGTATACCGAGTAGCATCACCATTGCCCTTTTACACAACATAATTTTATAGTGCATTAATTAATCAGATAAACATAAAAAAACAAGTATGAAAAAGTTATTGATGATGTTAACGGTTTTAACAGTATGCGGTACTGCAGTAATGGCACAGACCACAACTCCTAAACAGGATACTAAAGCCAAAACACAGACCACAAAAACTACACAAACCAAGCAAACAGAGATGAAGAAGGAAACGCACGGAAGCCAGGCAACTACCAAGGCTGCCACCAGTTCCAAGCCCATAGCAAGTACATCTGCTAGTACGGAAACTAAGCCGGCAAACAAGCAAAAGTCTGAGAAACAAATGTCTGAAAAGCAGTCTGCAAAAAAGCCAACTCACGATCAGGCAACAAAAGATAATAAACATAAAGGGTAGATGGTCTTCGGGTTTCTTTTTTAAGCCCCGTAATGCAAGTGCGGGGCTTTGTTTTGGCCCTTCAGTTTAAAAATGTTGACATGCTGAAACTTATTGGCAAGAAGATCAGGATCATAAAACGAAAAACCTATTGGCGTGAGATCCTGGCATTGTTGATGCTCCTGTTTGCTATCGTATTTTTCAGAAGCGAAGCAAAAGAACTTAATGAGATCGCGCCCAGGTTGGGAAATGCCCGGCTTGTCTGGGTTTTATCCGGTTTGCTTGTTACAGTCGTTTATATCATACTTCAATCTGGTATTTACAGAAAATGTTTTTCAGCGATCCGGATGAATCTGAGTTGGGGACATTCGGTTGAGTTATTTCTGAAACGAAATCTTATTGGTGTTTTTCTACCTGCAGGTAACTTGAGTGCGCTGGCTTATTCTCCTGCAGAAATACGCAAACAGGGATTCAGCCAGGCCGATATACACCAGGCCAGTGGCCTGTATGGATTTGCGAGCATGCTGACGGTAGTTATAGTTGGTCTGCCGGTAATGATTTACTTGTTGGTGGGCCAGTCGGGTTTTGGTGATGCGTGGCTGGGATTGGGGATCGTGGTCGGCATTCTGGCATTTATGATCTGGGGATATCAGGACCTGAAATCTAAAAAGAATTTATACCAGTTCATCAGCAGGAAGATTCCCTCGGCAGTGCCCATTATGGATGAAATATTTGCGGGCGAACTGAAAAGGCCTGAGTTGGTTTCTGCCATTATATATTCCCTCTTCGTTGAGCTGGCAGGGGTGCTACATATTTACCTGGCCATGCTGGCGCTGGGGGTTGAGCCAGGATTGGCCGCCGCCGCATCTTCCTACATGGTGGCCGTGATCATGATGATCGTTTCTCCATTTCTCCGGGGACTTGGTGTGGTGGAGTTATCCATGGTATATGTGCTGCAGCGTTTTGGATACAGCTCATCCGTGGCGTTATCTATAGCGGTGCTGTACAGGGTATTTGAATTCTGGATCCCACTGGGAGCAGGTTTATTTGCCTTTGCGTGGAAGGGCAGGAAATTCATGTTAAGGCTTGTTCCGGTTCTGCTTACGTTGTTACTTGGGGTGATCAATATCATTTCGGTGATCACGCCTCCGGTACATCAGCGTATGCGGTTGCTCAGGGAATATCTTCCACTAGAGGTTATTCATGCTTCCAATTTTATGGTCCTCTTTGTAGGGCTTGCATTGCTGGTAACATCTGCTTTCCTGGTCAGGGGATTCAGGAATGCCTGGCTACTGGCTATGCTGTTTGCCGTTTTTTCCCTGGCCGGGCACCTCACAAAAGCTTTTGATTATGAAGAAGCTGCTATCGCGGGCCTGACCGTACTTGTTCTGGCATTCTCCGGTAACCAATACCGGATCAGGAGCAGTAATAAATGGATGATGGCGGGCCTGAAAACTGCTTTGGTCGGTATTACCGCTGTACTGTTATTTGGCTTCATCAGTTTTTACTTTATTGATGTAAAGCATTTTGGGCAGGACTTTACTTTCAGCCAATCTTTAGAACATAGTCTTAAAATATTCCTGCTCGTCAAAGATGATTCTCTACATCCGCTTACAAGGTTTGGAATTGAATTTGTCTGGTTCATCAGGATCATCGGATTTCTGATCTGGGCTTTTCTTCTATTCAGCGTAATCAAACCCCATCTCAAACTGAATGGGAATGGAATTGATGCCCTGTCCAGGGCCAGGCTGCTTGTAAGTCAATATGGTAATTCATCGGTTGACTATTTCAAGTTATACCACGACAAAATATTTTTCTTTTCCGAGGTACACGATGCATTCGTAGCATACCGGGTATCCGGCGGGTTTGCCATTGTACTTGAAGAGCCCGTCTGTGCAGAAGAATATAAAGTAGATGTGCTAAGGGAGTTTGACCAGAATTGCCACAGGATGGGATTGAAAACTGCATTCTACCGGGTTGATGAAAACAGTATGCCCTGGTTCAGCCAGTTAAAGATGAATAAACTGCTGATTGGCCAGGAAGCCATTCTCGATACCAGGAGTTTCAGCCTGGAAGGAAGGGATAAGAAGTCCCTGAGGAATGGATTGAATTCATTGCAGAAAAAAGGATACCAGGTTTCATTTGTCAAGCCCCCACATGATCCGGAGTTTCTGAAGAAGCTACATAAGGTTTCGGACGAATGGCTGCAAAGCTACCATAAAGAAGAAATGATATTTTCCCAGGGAATGTTTGACGAAAAAGAGATCAGTGAACAGGAGCTGATCATTCTTGAAGACCAGGAAGAAAATGTAAAAGCTTTTCTGAATATTATCCCGGACCATGCAGAAGATGAATGTACTTATGATCTGATCAGGAAAACAAGCGATGCACCCCCTGCTGCCATGGATGCCCTGATCGTAGCCCTTGTAGAATATGCCAAGGAGAAAGATTTGTTATATATTAACCTGGGACTTGTTCCTATGACGGGTATCACAAAGCCTGAGAATACGGCTGAAAGCATCATTAAGATCGCCTCTGCAAGAATTCGCCGGTTCTGGCATTATCGCGGACTGAGGGAGTTCAAGGAAAAATATGCAACCTACTGGGAAAACAAATACCTGGTTTACGAGAATGATTTTGATCTCCTGCAGCTTCCTCTTGCATTGAGCAAGGTAATGAAACCTTAGTAGTGATTTGGCCGACAGAATCTGCCCATTGAACGATTGGGGCAGATGGGAACGGGACGATTTTGTGATTTTCGTTAAAATTCGACGTCCATTGAAACGCATATTGATTTCCCTGGCCCTGATCCTGCCCTGTTTAACTTCTCAACTGAATTTATTTGCCCAGGAAGCCGGTATTCCGCAAGACAGCGTAGTATCCCTGCAAAAGAGATCGGACCCAAAGTCTTTACATATTAAGCAATTCATCCTGCCCTCAGCTATGTTCCTTTACGGGGTAACAACTCTGCATAAGGGCGAAACAATGAATGTAAATAAGGAACTCAGAGAGGAGCTCAATATTGAATACACTCACCCGCAAGCGCATTTCGATAATTATCTTCAATATGCTCCTGCGGCAAGTTTTTATGCGTTGAAAGCCATGGGTGTTCCGAGCCAGCATGGATGGGGTGAGGCCAGTATGATCTATCTGACTTCAAATGTCATATTGGGTGTATCTGTTTATTCGCTTAAACATCTTACTCACGAATGGAGGCCAGATCATTCAGACCAGTTATCCTTTCCCTCTGGACATACCGCAACAGCTTTTGCGGGTGCTGAATTCCTAAGGGAAGAGTACAAAGATGTTTCTCCCTGGATCGGGGTTGCAGGATATGCCATGGCTACAGCAACAGGATTCATGCGTATGTATAATAATGAACACTGGCTGGGTGACGTAGTAGCTGGTGCGGGGATCGGTATAGCTTCAACCAGGATCGCATACTGGCTTTATCCCTTAATAGAAAGAAAGTTCTCCAAAGGAAAACCACTTCATACTATGGTAATGCCTGGCTATGGCAACGGCGTATATAGTGTTGCCATGGTACGCCAGTTCTGATCATCTCCTTATTTTCCGGATCCGGTCTGCCGACATTTTTTGCCTGTTCATCGAGCAGTGCTGATGACGATGATCTTGCGAATAGACCTTTGTGTTGGATTTAAAAGTATGGACATGCTGAACAGAAGAAGAGGATATTCATTATTCTCCCTCATATTCATTTTATTTTTTTCATTACCACATTCAGGGTCTGCCCAATCGGCTGCAGATACCGTCATACTTACTGTTCCTAAGGCTGAAGAGATCTTCCTTCAGAAAAATCTCACACTTCTTGCGGCACATTATAACATTGATATAAACAGTGCGCTGATCCGCCAGGCAAAGGTGTGGGATAACCCTGTATTGAATACTGATCAGAATATTTTTGACGGGAAATGGTTCCGTCATACCAATGAAAATGGACAGGCCTATGGGCAGGTTTATTTGCAGGTGATGCAGCTGATCAGAACTGCAGGTAAGATCAGGAAACAGACCAGGATGGCAGAAGATAACCTCTCGGGAGCTGAAGCCCAGTTTGCTGATGTGATGAGAAACCTCCGGTTTACATTGTCCACTGACATGAACGAACTGGCAAGGTTACAGAACACAGCTTCTGTATACCAGAATGAACTGGCCACCATGGAGTCGCTGGTCAGGGGGATGGATGAGATGTACAGGCAGGGTGACGTGTCCCAGAAAGAAAACATCAGGATCAAGGCATTGATGTTCTCGCTGCAGAACGATTATAATGATAATATCCGGAGGCAGTTCGATATACAAAAAGAGTTGGGCATTTTGCTCCAGCTCCCGGATTCGGTTTGGATCAGGTCAGATGCTGCAACCGTGTTGCCAGGGGAACAGATCAACGAAATGGTACTCGCTGCTGTAAAAGATACAGCCATCTCTTCCAGGCCGGACCTGAATATGATCCGCGCCCAGAATCAGTTCCAGGTCCACAACCTGGCCTTGCAGAATGCTTTGAAATATCCCGACCTCAACACGGGTGTTGAATATGATAAGCTGAACAGCTATGTACCCAATTACTGGGGCTTGTACATATCACTTCCATTGCCTGTTTTCAACCGTAACAAGGGAAATATCAGTGCTGCCGAATTTGCCGTGAAGCAAACGCAGCTGCAGGTGGACCAGTTAAGTTCACAGGTGGATAAAGAAGTTGGAACGGCCTGGCAGAAACTGAGTAATGCAACGGCCATGCTCAGCAAGAGCAATGCCTTATTGCAGGACAACTACGACACACTACTTAAAAACATGGTGAGCAGTTATCGTCAGCGGCAGGTAGGGCTTATTGAATTCGTTGATTTTTTTGACTCATACCGGGAAACCCGCACCAGGCAGTGGCAACTGGTTACTGATCAGCGTAACGCTGCTGCAGAACTGAATTATGTTGCCAACAGGAATATCATAAAGCTTTAAACCAGATCCATGAGAAAAACAATAACCGCCATCCTGATATTGACCGCAACATCGTACTTGGTCACATCGTGCAATGGTGCAGATGCGGATGGTGAGAATAAACAACAGGAACACCTGGTATCAGACAGTACCATGCAATTGCTGAGAATAGATACGGTAAGGATGAAAAGCGTGGACGACGAAGTCAAGCTCAGTGGCCAGGTTAGTTTTGACGATAATAAAGTAGTTAAGGTTTATCCGTTCAGCAGTGGCCAGGTGATAAAAGTAAATGTAAGTCTGGGTGATCTTGTAAAGGCAGGTCAGCCATTGGCAACGATCCGCAGCGCTGAGATCGCAGGCAACTATGGTGACCTGTCAGTAGCGGGAAATGATGTTGCTATTACAAAACGTGCGATGAATAACGCAGAACATCTTTTTAAAAACGGGATCGCCAGTGAACGTGAGTATGAAGAAGCGAAAGAAAATTACAATAAGGCCGTTGCTAATGAAAACAAGATCCGGGAACAGATCGCGATCAATGGGGGAGGCAGAACGGCCGCCAATGGAACTTATGTGGTTGTGGCCCCAAGGAGCGGTTATGTAGTGGAGAAATTCATCAACCCAGGGGATTTCATTCGTAGCGATAACAACAGCGATCTATTCACCATAGGTGATGTGAGTGATGTTTGGATCTGGGCCAATGTATTTGAAACGGATGTTGCTAAAATAAAAGAAGGATATACTGCCGAAGTAACAACGATCGCCTACCCCGATACCGTATTTGCCGGTAAGGTGGACCGGATCAATGAAGTACTGGATCCCGTGACCAAGGTGATGAAAGTGAGGATCGTGTTGCCCAACAAGAACGGGATGCTTAAACCGGAAATGTTTGCCAATATCACCATCAGGAACAACGAAAGCAAGAAGGCGATCTGCGTCCCATCAACCGCCATCATCAGTGAGAACGGAAAAAATTATGTGGTGGTATTCAATAGCCAGGACGATATCAAGGTGAAAGAAGTTTCTATTTTAAAAACAACCGGGCATACCACATTCCTGAATTCCGGTGTAACCGAAGGTGAAAAATTGATCACGGCCAACCAGATCCTGGTATATGGAAAATTAAAAGAGAAATAGAGGGGTATGAACAAGTTCATTAAGAATATCATTCATTTCAGCCTGCGCCACAGGTATTTTGTTTTCTTCATGACGGCAGTGCTGGCAATCATTGGATATTACAGCTACCGTAATACGCCCGTGGAAACATTTCCTGATGTAACCAATACCCAGATCATTATCATTGCCCAATGGCCCGGAAGGAGTGCAGAAGAAGTTGAGAAATTTGTGACCATCCCACTTGAAGTGGCATTGAACAGTGTGCAGAAAAAAGCGAATCTGAGAACAACATCGGCCTTTGGGCTCTGCTATGTGCGGATCATTTTTGACGATGATGTAGATGACGCATTTGCCAGGCAGCAGGTATTGAGCCGGCTGGGAAATGCTGATCTGCCGGATGGCGTGAAGCCGGATGTTCAGCCTCCTTATGGACCCACAGGGGAAATATTCAGGTATACTTTGAAAAGCGAGACCCGGGATATCAGGGACCTGACCACCATACAGAATTGGGTGCTGGACAGGGCATTCAAGAGTGTTCCGGGAGTTGCCGATGTAAACAGTTTTGGGGGTGAGGAGAAAATATTTGAAGTGAGTGTCAATCCCGAACTGCTCACCAAGTATGATCTTACCTCACTTGATGTATACAATGCCATCCAGAAAAGTAATATCAATGTGGGTGGTGACGTGATCGAACGCAATGGGCAGAGTTATGTGGTAAGAGGTATTGGTATCCTGAAGAATATCGATGACATCAGGAATATTTTCATCGACAAGCGCAATGGAGTTCCCCTGCTGGTTGGAAATATTGCTGATGTGGTTGAAAGTGGAAAGCCCCGCCTCGGCAAGGTATCCAGGGATAAAGACCAGCCTGATGTGATTGAAGGCATTGTGGTTATGCGGAAAGGCGAGAACCCCAGTGAAGTATTGGAAAGGGTCAGGGAGAAAGTCAAAGATCTCAACGAAAATATACTCCCTAAGGATGTTAAGATCGATACGTTTTACGATCGCACCAACCTCATGGATTTTGCCCAGGAAACCGTACTGCATAACCTGTTCGAAGGCATAGTGCTTGTGACGGTGATCGTACTCCTTTTTATGGCAGATTGGAGAACTACACTAACCGTAGCTATCATCATTCCATTATCCCTGCTATTTGCGTTTATGCTCATGCGGATCAAGGGGATGAGTGCCAACCTGCTGTCCATGGGTGCCATTGATTTCGGTATCATTATAGATGGTGCCGTGGTGATGGTGGAAGGCTTGTTTGTAGCATTGGATCATAAAGCCAAAGAAGTTGGTATGCCCCGGTTCAATAAGCTGGCCAAACTGGGATTGTTTAAAGCAACGGGAACAGAAATGGGCAAGGCCATCTTCTTCTCAAAGGTGATCATCTTGACCTGCCTCGTGCCCATCTTCGCATTTCAGAAAGTGGAGGGCAAGATGTTCTCCCCACTGGCTTATACCCTTGGTTTTGCCTTGCTGGGAGCTTTGATCTTCACGCTGACCCTTGTGCCGGCACTATCCAGCATTTTATTAAGAAAAAATGTAAGGGAGAAACATAATCCATTAGTTAGATTTTTTGAAAACGGCGTGAAGCGTCTGCTGGATATCGTCTATGCCAACCAGAAGAAAAGTGTGGTGATCGCGTTTTCCATTATGTTATTATGTTTCTTCTCGGTGAGATTTCTTGGAACTGAATTTCTGCCTGAACTCAATGAAGGCGCATTATGGGTGGAAGCTGAATTACCCATGAGTGTTTCGCTGAATGAAGCAGACAGTGTGTCGCAGAAAATGATCAGCATACTCAGTTCTTTTCCGGAAGTGAAGCAGGTGCTGTCACAGATCGGTCGTACCAATGATGGTACGGATCCCAAGGGATTCTTCAATGTACAGATCCAGGTTGATCTTAAGCCCCAAAAAGAGTGGACTGAGAAGATCAGTGAGGAGGAGCTGATCGATGAGATGGACAAAAAACTGAATGTGATCCCGGGCCTGGTGCTCAATTACTCGCAACCCATACGGGATAATGTGGAAGAAGCCGTTGCCGGTGTCAATGCGGCACTGGCCGTAAAGATCTTCGGGTCTGATTTTCAAACACTGGACAGCCTGAGTAAGGAAGTGTACAGGAACCTGGAAAATGTAAGAGGTATTCAGGATCTGGGTATTCTTAAAAACCTGGGGCAACCGGAATTCAGGATACAACTTGATCAGCAAAAGATGGCCTTATATGGCGTGAATGCAGCGGATGCGAATGCTGCCATTGAGATGGCTATTGGTGGTAAAGCTGCAACAGAATTGTATGAAGATGAAAGGAAATTTGATGTTCGTGTCAGATACCAGAAAGAATTCCGTAGTACACAAGATGCCATTGAAAGAGTAATGGTACCTACTGATGATGGGTCCAAGATCCCGCTGAAAGAGATCTCTATCATGCAAACCCTAACGGGGCCTGCATTTATTTATCGGGATAATAATGCAAGATATATTGCCGTAAAGTTTTCTGTCAGGGAGCGTGACCTGGGCAGCACCATTGCAGAAGCGCAACGTAAAGTCAAGGCCAATGTGAAATTTCCCCGGGGTTATAAAACCACATGGAACGGCGAATTTGAAAATCAGCAAAGAGCCAATGCCACGCTTGCAAGGGTAGTGCCGATCTGCCTGCTGGTGATCTTCCTGATCCTGTTCATGACTTTCGGCAATATCAAAGATGCAACACTCACGATACTGAATGTGCCATTTGCTTTGATCGGGGGCATTCTTGCCCTTCATATCACCAGGATGAATTTCAGTATCAGCGCCGGCATTGGGTTCATCGCTTTATTTGGCGTATGTATCCAGAATGGCGTGATCCTGATCAGTGTATTCCGTAAAAACCTGGAAAATGGAATGCAGCTTGATAATGCGGTCAAAGAGGGTGTCATCAGTCGTGTACGACCCGTTGTGATGACTGCATTAATGGCCGCCATCGGTCTTCTCCCGGCTGCGGTGGCCACAGGCATTGGCAGTGAAACTCAGAAACCACTGGCAAGGGTGGTGATCGGAGGGCTTGTTACATCTACTATTCTCACATTATTAATACTTCCAGCGATGTATGCGCTGGTGTACAAATTCATGCATTACCGGGAGAACCGGAAGTTGCTGAAGAAGTCAGGTTTGTTGAATACCTGATGGTTATAGGTGTTTAGTTAGGGGCCCTTGCCCCTGCATGTCCAACCCCGCCATTCCTGGCGGGGTTCTTTTATCCTGTTGAAATTCAATACCTTACTGCCATACCCTTATTTCTTGCTACAGGCTGGCTGGTTTTATTGGCCCTGGTTTTACAATAATCTGATAAATAAATAGTTAAGCTCTATATGCATCCTTTATTAGAAGGAATATTCAAGTCTGGTCAATTCACCACATCATCGGGCGAATTGGTAAAAGTGCATTCCGAAACTCCCAGGGAACAATGTTTATATCTGCAGGATATCATTGCTCAACAAGGATACCAACGCTCGCTGGAGATCGGATTTGCTTTTGGAATTTCTGCCCTGGCCATCAGTGAAGGCATTGTAAAAAATGCGGGCCGGCATATGGTGATCGATAAATACGAATATAAGATCTGGGGTGGTCATGGTGTGGACCTGGTCAGGCAGGCAGGATTCGAAGACCATATTGATTTCAGGGAAGAATTCTGTTATGAAGTGCTTCCCAGGCTTCTGGATGAAGGAAGACAGTTTGATTTTGCTTATATAGATTCAACGAAATTGTTCGACTGGCTGATGGTTGATTTTTTTTATATCGATAAAATGATGATCCCAGGCGGCATGATCGTATTTGACGATCTCACATTCAGCTCTATCAGAAAACTGCTTCGTTATATTGCGCAGCTCCCCCATTATGAAATACATAGCCAGTTCCCGGTAAACGAGCCGATGGACTATAAATGGAAACTTGCCGGCATACTCAATCACCTGCCAGGTTTGAAAAAACTTCTTCGTGAAGATCTTGTAGTAAGCGACCATGCACTCGGACTGAACACAAGATGTGTGGCCATCAGGAAAATTAAAAACGACGATCGGTACTACGATTGGCATGTGAAATTCTGATCTGTTTTTTAAGTCTTATTTTTAAGACAGATCAATTCATTAACATGCAATACAAAAAATTAACCCTCATTGTCCTTTCCTCCCTGTTTTTGATCGCAGTCACTGAAACGGGATGCGGTTCCGGTAAGCAGTCGTCCAACGGCGAAGCCAAAGCTGAAGAGAATTACACCAGTTATTGTGCGAGTTGCCATGGTGAAAAAATGATCGCCTTCACTGACCGTGAATGGAAACATGGGAGTACAGATTCGGCTTTATATGCATCCATTAGCCATACCTGGGCTAAAGAAGTAAAATCCTTTGATTCGGTACTCAGCGACCAGGATAAAAAGGAACTGGTGGCCTATATCCAAACGGGTATCAAGAATGCGAACAAATACATTCTTAAAGGAGATCCTACTTCCAATGTATTCAAAACAGATTCGCTGACCGTCAGGTTGGATACGGTGCTCAGCGGGGTGCAGGTTCCATGGTCAATGGCCTTCCTGCCTGGTGAGCAGATGCTGATCACTGAACGAGGAGGCAAGTTATTCCTGGTTCAGCCTGGCAAAGACAAGCTGGAGATCAAAGGCCTGCCTGAGGTAGTGGCCGAAGGGCAGGGTGGTCTGTTTGACATAAAAATTGATCCTGGCTACCCAACCAATAAAATGATTTACCTCTCTTTTGCAAAAGGAGTGAAATCAGATTCCGGGCTTGTCACAACAACTGCGGTGGTGAGTGCGAAATTTAATGGTCAAACATTAACTGATCTAAAAGAAATATTTGTTGCCCAACCTTATCAAAAGACGAGGCATCATTACGGAGGCAGGCTTGAATTCGCGAAAGACGGATATCTGTATGTAACAGTAGGAGATAGGGGTAAGGAGTTTGATAATCCACAGAGCTTGCAGAATGATGCAGGTAAAGTGCACCGGATCAAAACAGATGGGACATACCCTGCAGATAATCCAAATGCCAGTGCGGGAGGTAATAAGCCTACTGTGTATTCATATGGTCACAGGAATCCACAGGGCATGGCTCTCAATCCCCAAACGGGTGATATATGGGAGACTGAACACGGGCCAAGAGGAGGTGATGAGATCAATCATATACAGAAAGGAAAGAACTATGGATGGCCGGTGATCACCTGGGGTATTAATTATGATGGGAAACCGATCTCCCAGCATGGCGCTAAAGAAGGAATGGAACAGCCCTTGTTGTATTGGATCCCTTCCATAGCTCCATCAGGAATGGCCTTTATGCAAGGAGATAAATACAGGGGCTGGGCAAATACTTTATTGGTTGGCTCCCTTCGTTTTCGTTTTCTGAATCTGTGTTACCTGGATGGAAACAAAGTAGTTAAGGAAGAGGCGATTTTGAGGAACATCGGCCGGGTCAGAGATGTGAGAATGGGGCCTGATGGATACGTTTATGTAGCAGTTGAAACACCTGGATACGTGTTCAGGTTAGTTCCGGTAAACTAAAACTACATATATGGACAGAAAAGAGTTCCTGGCACAATTGGGATTGACAAGCGCTGCCATCTTCATGGGCACCTGCTTAGGCGGTTGTTCAAAAGACGACGGCGGTGGCGGTACCACAAATGTACCTCCTGCACCTACGGGAGTTGATTTCACTATCAACCTGGCAGATGCTGCAAATAGTAATCTGGCTACTCCCGGTGGCTACATTTATAAAAGTGGGATCATTGTAGCAAGGACTCTGGCTGACACCTATATTGCAGTTTCACAGGCTTGCACACACCAGGGATTCACAGTGGTTTTTGAAGGCACGAACAACAGGTTCTATTGCAGTAATCATGGTTCAACATTTTCAACCACAGGAACAGTGACTACCGGACCTGCAGGCGCACCGCTCACTAAATATAATACGGCTTTGACCGGAACATCTTTGAGGGTCTTTTCATAATATAAGCAGTTCTTCCCCCATGGTGATCAACACATAACGTATCCACCATGGGGGAAAGGGCTGTTTCCTGTTTAAGCCCCGTCAATAAACAGGGGATCATTGTTGCAATCTCACGCCAATTCTGCGTATTTTAGTTGCAATGAAGCAACCCTTGGAAAAAAACTGGGACTGGGAGATCAGTTCCGAAACTTCAAATTGGAGCTGGGATCTCAAGAGCCTGCTATCATACCGGCACCTGCTGGCCAGCCTGGTCAGGAAAGAATTCCTACTCAATTATCAGCAAACCATCCTGGGTCCTGGATGGATCCTGGTGCAGCCGCTTCTTACACTGGTGACTTATGTACTGGTATTTGGCATGCTGATTCGCATTCCTACCGGAGAAGGCGTTCCGCCCGTTCTTTTTTATCTCTCAGGTATCGTACTCTGGAATTTTTTCAATGATAGTTTTGGAACAACCTCACGAACCTTCCGTGAATACATCCATATTTTCACCAAAGTCTATTTTCCCCGTATCATTATCCCCCTGGCCACGATAAGCACGCAGTTCATGCGTTTCCTGGTACAGCTGGGTTTATTATTGCTGATACTTCTTTACTATATTTTTTTCCGGGGCTTCGTGATCCATTGGAACTGGGCCCTGGTTGGAGCTCCTTTAGCGGTAGCAGGTGTTGGATTGATCAGCCTGGGCATGGGCCTGATCTTTTCTGTGCTTACAGCTAAGTACAGGGACATTGTGAACATTGTTGATGTAGGTATCCGGTTATTGTTTTTTGCCACCCCTGTTGTTTATCCATTGGCATTGGTGCGCGAAGAACTGAGGTGGATCGTTAAGCTGAATCCGCTGACGCCATTGTTCGAGCTTTTCCGTTTGGGTGTTTTAGGTCAGGGTACTGTGCAAACGGGTGATCTTGTGTACAGCTTTGGTTTCATGTTGATCACATTCCTGGTTTCTGTTTATATGTTCAATAAACAGGGAAGTAAATTAATTGATGTAGTCTGATGAAGGATACCGTTATATCAGTAGAGAATATTTCCAAGCAATACCGGTTGGGTGCCATAGGTACGGGCTCTCTGCGCCAGGACCTGCAGGTGTTCTGGAAAAAGAATATCCTTCGCCAGGATCCTGCATTTTTTAAAGAGGTACATGCCGCAGATCATATCTGGGCCCTCGATCATGTGAGTTTCGATGTGAAACAAGGTGAGGCGGTGGGTATTATCGGTGCAAACGGATCTGGTAAATCCACCTTGCTGAAGATCATCTCCCGTATTGTTCAACCAACCTCAGGTACAGTGAGGGGGCGGGGAAAGATCAGCAGCATACTTGAAGTGGGAACAGGATTTCATTACGAGTTATCGGGCCGGGAGAATATATACATGAGTGGATACACACTCGGCATGCAGAAGCAGGAGATCCAGAAGAAATTCGATGAGATCGTTGCATTCTCCGGTATAGAGAAATTCCTCGATACACCAGTAAAACGATATTCATCGGGTATGTATGTTCGCCTGGCATTTGCCGTGGCAGCCCATCTTGAGCCCGATATCCTCATCGTGGATGAAGTGCTTGCTGTAGGTGACGCTGATTTCCAGAAAAAATGCATGGGGAAAATGCAGTCCAGTTCTGCTACCGACGGCAGAACCATTCTCTTTGTCAGTCATAACCTCCAGGCAGTGGAAAATCTCTGCAACAGGGCGATCTGGCTTAACAAAGGCAAGATCGCAGATATGGGACATACGGGTGCTGTAGTAAGGTCTTACCTCGCCAGTACCAAAACAGATCTTACTGGTTCGCATTGGGAAGATCCCCAAACGGCTCCCGGTAACGAATTTGTGCGGATGAAAAGGATCACAGCAAGAGCTGCCGGTAATGAACCATTCATTACGGTCAAAACACCTGTGATCATTGAAGCGGAAATGTATTGCTTTGTGCACGACGGTGACCTGAACGTCAACATTGAACTTTTGTCTCCTTCAGGAGAAAGCATTTTTAATATTGGCTGCCATAGCATAAAAGCAGAGAAAGCCATACTCGCCCTCCAGGTGACCATACCTGCAGATCTTTTAAATAATACCAGTTATGGCATCTCATTGACGGTTGTAAAGAACTACTCACAGGTGTTGCATGAATTTTATAACTGCCTGAGTTTTGAAGTGGAAGATGTTCGTGAGGGTATGTACTACTATGGTGTCTGGCCAGGACTGATCAGGCCGGCCATTGATGCATTGTTTTACGTAAAGGATAGTTTTTAATATGGCCACCGCCGTACTTGACCTGGATATTTGTGAACTGCCCCCGGCATTGAACGATCTCGGAAATTACGAGGCGGCATTCCTGTTGTTCAGGCACAAGGGCTGTCCGGTTGGCACGCTCACACTGCCGGTAAAGAACGGCAGGCTTCACCTCGATCAATATTCAGATGAGATCATTGCCGCCACTATGAAAAACATGTGGAAGCGAAGGGTGCATGAACATCTTGGCTACCAGGACCAGGAAACACCTGGCCAGTTACCTTCCGCTACCATTGCCATCTGCACACGTAATCGTACGGATGATCTTCGCAGATGTTTGGATGCACTCATGCAACTGCCTGACGATGGACAGGAGATCCTGGTGGTAGACAACGCTCCTTCGAACAACGATACACTTGAGCTGGTGAAGCAGTATCCCGGTATCAGGTATGTGAGGGAGCCCAGGCCAGGATTGAATATTGCACGTAACAGGGCCCTGAAAGAAGCATTACACGAAGTGGTTGCTTTTACGGATGATGATGCCGTTCCGGACAAGCTCTGGCTGCGGGCTTTGTTGAAAAACTATACGCGGGAAAGAGTGGTTTGTGTTACGGGAATGACCATGCCACTGGAACTTGAGACAGATGGTCAGGAAGCATTTGAAAAATACAATCCATTTAATAAAGGATTCTCCAGGAAACTTTATGATTCACTCCACGATCCACTGGCCACTGGGAATGTAGGTGCGGGAGCGAATATGTCGTTCCGCAAGTCTGTGATCGACCTGGTGGGGGAATTTGATGCCGCACTGGATGCGGGCACTATTACCCAATCGGGTGGTGACCATGAATATTTCACCAGGATACTGAGATCCGGTTACTATATTATTTATGAACCTGAAGCCCTGAACTGGCACCGGCACAGGCGAACCATGGAAGAAACCAGGAAGGCGATCTATGGCTATGGGGTTGGTGTGTATGCTTACTGGACCAAGCTGTTCTGGTACGATAAGGAGTTTTCCGTGATCCGTTTCCCCTGGGGATGGTTCTGGTACGACCAGCTCAGGAAGCTTGCAAGGGCCATTCGAAAAAAACCGGGACATCAGCCACTCTCACTTGTAATGGCTGAATTGAAAGGATGCCTGAACGGGCCTGGCGCATATTTTAAAGCCCGTAGAATTGCGAAGAAAAATGCAGGGATATGACGCAGCGGAGAAAAATATCTATAATAACACCAACGCATAACCGAAGAGAATCACTCGGGCGTTTATTGGAGGCAGTGGCAAAGCAGGATTTTCCAATGGAAGATATTGAGGTGATCGTGGTATGCGACGGATGCCATGATGATACGGTATCATTTCTCAAAGCATATTCACCTGCATTCCAGTTGAAATATATTGAACAGCCCGGGCTTGGAGCGTCAAATGCCCGTAACCAGGGTGCAGCCCTTGCTACAGGCGAACAGCTCATCTTCCTTGATGATGAT
>DATGXN010000310.1:0-3485 GCA_035298945.1 Chitinophagaceae bacterium
AATAAATATTTTCATCATGTTCGTCTAGACAGGGATGTGCGTTTTAGCAATCCTTATAGTTTCATGGCCAGGGACAAAGATGTGATCGAAGAAGCCTATCCTGGTGATGTAGTAGGTTTGTTTGATACCGGGAATTTCAAGATCGGGGATACACTGACAGAAGGGGAAGATTTTTACTTTTCGGGTATACCCTCATTCTCTCCTGAGTTGTTTAAAGAGGTGATCAATAAAGATCCGATGAAGACCAAGCAACTGGAAAAAGGCCTGATGCAACTGACCGATGAAGGGGTTGCCCAGCTTTTCACACAGTTTGCAGGAAATCGTAAGATCATTGGCTGCGTGGGAGAACTGCAATTTGAAGTGATACAATACAGGCTTTTGCAGGAATACAGTGCTTCTGTACAATTCAACACGCTGCCTTTCTATAAGGCCTGCTGGATCACCTGCGATGATAAAAAGAAGATGGAAGATTTCATCCGCTTCAAAACCGGGAACGTAGTTACAGATAAAGACGGGCATCTTGTATACCTGGCACAAAGTGAGTGGTTTTTAAATACAGAGATGAATAATAATCCGGATATCAAATTCCACTTCAGTTCAGAGATACATAAATCATGATTGAAGTATTGTTTGAGATCATTCCTTTTGCAGTAGGAATTGCGATAAGTCCGGTTCCCATCATCACGGTTATACTTTCGCTATTTTCAGTCAAAGCAGTTTGGAATGGGCCAGCGTTTCTATTGGGCTGGGCCCTGGGGATCCTGGTGGTTTGTATTCCCGTTCTGATGTTTACTGAAACTGCCAGGGTGACCACGGTGACCAATCCCTCAACACTGGCTTCAGTGATACGAGTGATCCTGGGCGTGTTGTTGTTTGTTGCAGCTTTCTTCCGCTGGAGAACTCGTCCTAAGGCAAATGAAGAACCGAATATTCCCAAATGGCTGCTGATGGTGGAAGTAATTTCGCCCTTCAAAGTTTTTGTAGTCGGTTTTTTCTTTGCCGTAATAACTAATCCGAAGAATATGGCACTCACAATTGCGGGAATTCTTCCTATTGCCCATTCATTTCTTTCCATACCGCAGAAAACGACTCTTGTAGCTTCGTTCATCATCATTTCCAGTTTGGGCATTGCTATCCCGGTGGTTTATTACCTGGTAGCGGGAGAAACGGCAAGAAACATTCTGAATACCTGGAAAAAATGGCTGATCTTCAATAACAGGGCAGTGGTGGCCACCTTGTTATTGTTTTTCGGTGTGATTCTTATTTCCGAAGGCATGAAAGGCCTGATACCATGAACCTAAACCCCTGTGTAGTTCCAGGGAGTGATAGACGAGAGTTCTTTCTTGAGGGCCTTGGAAATTTTCAGTGAATCAATGAATTGCCTGATCGTTTTTTCCGTGATCTGGTCGTTACCGCGGGTCAGTTCTTTCAGGGCTTCATATGGTTGTGGGTAATTCTCTCTTCTTAATACGGTCTGGATCGCTTCTGCAACAACAGCCCAGTTTTTTTCAAGATCTTCCCTGATCTTGCTTTCGTTCAGCAACAATTTTCCAAATCCTTTTTCGATCGATTTAAAGGCAAGAATGGTATGGGCAAATGGTACGCCCAGGTTTCTTAAAACTGTTGAATCGGTCAGGTCACGCTGCAGCCTGGAAATGGGAAGTTTTGCTGAAAGATGTTCAAATATGGCATTGGCGATCCCGAGATTACCTTCGGCATTTTCGAAGTCGATGGGGTTCACTTTATGCGGCATGGCCGAACTTCCGATCTCGCCTTTCTTGGTTTTCTGCTTGAAATATTCCATCGAGATATAGGTCCAGATATCCCTGCAAAGGTCGATCAGGATCGTGTTGATCCTTTTCACATTGTCAAACTGTGCAGCGAAATTATCGTAGTGTTCGATCTGCGTGGTATACTGCTGCCTTTGCAGGCCCAGTTTCTTGCTGCAGAAATCATTGGCAAATCTTACCCAGTCTGTAGAAGGATAAGCCACATGATGAGCGTTGAAATTCCCCGTCGCTCCTCCAAACTTACAGGAGTAGGGGATCGAATGCATCATCTGTACCTGGTGTTCCAGCCTTTCCACAAAAACCATGATCTCTTTGCCGAGGCGGGTAGGAGAGGCAGGCTGGCCATGGGTGCGTGCAAGCATGGGAATATCTTTCCATGCTTTAGCCATTTTCTTCAGCTCGATGATGATATTGGCGATACCGGGAAAGAATTCGTGTTCCAGGGATTCTTTCCACATCATCGGGATCGCAGTATTATTGATATCCTGGGACGTGAGCCCGAAATGCACCCATTCTTTTAAGGCCGAGAGTTTAAGAGAATCCAGCTCTTTCTTGATATAATATTCAACAGCCTTTACGTCATGATTGGTCACTTTCTCCATGTTCTTGATCTCGGCTGCTTTTTCCGGGGTGAAATTCAGGTAGATCTCGCGCAGGGGTTTAAGCTGGGCAGCCCTGAGTGTAAAGAATTTCTTTTCTGAGAGGGCGATGAAATACTCTATTTCCACCAGCAGTCTGAAGCGGATCAGGGCATATTCTGAAAAATAATAGTCTAAATGCTGGAGTTGGCTCCTGTATCTTCCGTCTATTGGTGAAATCGCTGTTAAGGCACTCAGATCCATATGCGAGGATTGCTTTAAATTTGCAGCCAAAATTACACTAAAGCCATTGGATCGGAAAATAAGGATAGGTGCGGTAAGTTATCTGAACACAAAACCCCTCATATACGGATTGGAAGAAGCGCCCATCAGGGACGAGATCGAGTTGGTGGTGGATTACCCTGCCCATATTGCAGCCATGTTGGCCGATGACCGGATCGATATCGGGCTGGTACCGGTGGCCATCATTCCTGAACTCGCCGAATCCCATATTGTTACTGATTACTGTATCGCCTGTGACGGGGCGGTGGAATCTGTTGCCATATTCAGTGAGGTGCCCATGGATGAGATCCGGACCGTTCTCCTGGATTACCAGTCAAGAACTTCGGTTATGCTTGCCCGTATACTGCTCCGGGACTATTGGAAAAAAGATATTTTACTGGTGGACACGATGGGAGAAGAATTCCGTCACCAGATCCAGGGGGATGTGGCAGGAGTTGTTATCGGCGACCGGGCCCTTCGGCAGAAAAAAGAATCCCGATACATGTATGATCTTGGGCAGGCCTGGAAAGAACATACCGGGCTTCCATTTGTATTTGCGGCCTGGATCAGTAACAAGCCCATTCCCACTGATTTTATTGCGCTGTTCAACGAGGCCAATGCCAAAGGACTGCAGCAGCTCGATCTGATTATCGCAAGAGAAACCGATCCTCCTGCCAACCTGATGGAATACTATACTAAGTTCATTAAGTATGAACTGACCGCAGAGAAACGCCAGGGCCTTTTGCATTTTCTTTCGTTGCTGAAGACGTATAATACTCAAGTCTCCTTGTAATTTTTGTGTGCTGGCCGGTTAGTGTGCTAGCCGGAGAGTGCA
>DATGXN010000311.1:0-38254 GCA_035298945.1 Chitinophagaceae bacterium
AATTGATGGGCCTTCCCGTAGGATTGTATGGCTATGACGATTTCTTTAAGCAAGCATTATCGTATTTTACTTCCGCATTTCAAACATAGTGAATTTGCCGCTCAAATACAGTAAACTTGAACCGTCCTTTTATCTCGGTGAAGATGTGCTCAGCATAGCGAAGTCTTTATTAGGCAAATTGCTGGTTAGCCAAATCAATGGTGAATTCACAGCCGGGATGATCGTGGAAACCGAGGCCTACAGGGGTGTGGAAGACAGAGCATCGCATGCATTCAATAACAGGCGGACCACCAGAACGGAAGTGATGTTTGCGCGTGGTGGCGTAGCTTATGTTTATCTCTGTTATGGCATTCATCATCTGTTTAATGTGGTCACCAACCGGGAAGAGGTACCGCATGCCATCCTGATCAGGGCCATCGAGCCCTTGTTTGGCAAGGAGATCATGCAACGCAGAACGGACAAGAAAAAATGGGACCATAGCATTGGTTCTGGCCCGGGCAATGTGACCAAAGCGCTTGGAATTCATACCATGCATACCGGAACAAGTTTGAATGGTGATGAAGTATTCATTGCCGATTATGGTATATCTTTTCAGGATCCTATGATCATTGCAACTCCCAGGGTAGGGGTAGATTATGCAGGTGAAGATGCGAAGCTGCCTTACAGATTTGTGATCAGGGATCATCCTAACGTTAGTGCAAAAACATTCACTTCAAAATACACTGGAACTTGAGTTCTGAAAGTTTTATATCGAGAAACGGACATTACCTGTCAATATCCGCCGGCCTGGCTTTATCCATACTGATGTGGGCGCTGAACCCTTTTCATCTCGACCAGAATGCCTGCAGGGTGATCGCTGTAGCAGCACTGATGATCACCTGGTGGATCACTGAAGCACTTCCCATGCCCGTTGTTGCGCTGCTGCCCATCGTACTTTTTCCTTTATTCAAAATATCAACCATAAAAGAAACCACGGCACCCTATGCCAATGAAGTGGTTTTCCTTTTTATGGGCGGATTCATGATCGGTCTTGCCATTGAAAAATGGAGCCTTCATAAACGCATTGCACTCAGCATTGTCAATTACACAGGAACCAGCGGAAACAGGATCATCCTGGGATTTATACTGGCAACTGGCCTGATCAGTATGTGGATCAGCAACACCGCAACTACCATGATGATGTTTCCCATCGCGATCTCTGTGATCAACGTGATCGGCAACGGGAAAGACGGAACATCCATGCGGAATTTCTCTCTTTGCCTGATGCTGGCCATAGCCTATGCATCAAATTTTGGCGGCATTGCCACCATCATCGGTACTCCACCCAATGTGGCCTATGTTTCATATATCAGTAAGAAATTCAATTACGAGATCTCTTTTTTCGACTGGGCCGTTCTTTGTCTTCCGATCGCACTGACCCTGATGTTCAGCCTTTATTTTGTTTCTGTGAAAATTCTCTTTCCTAATAAGATCTCTTCCAGTCCTGAAATGCAGGAGTTGATCAGGAGTGAACTGCTTGCGCTGGGACCCTTGTCCAAATCAGAAAAGCGCGTGCTGACAGTTTTTTTATTCACTGCCCTGATGTGGATGACCAGGGACCTGATCAATCAGCTGGGGATAGTGAAACTGGACGACAATATGATCGCCATCATGGGCGCATTATTATTGTTCATCGTGCCGTCTGGAGTGAATGGAACTAAATTGCTCGACTGGAGTGATACGAGTAAAATGGCCTGGGGTATTCTGTTGTTGTTTGGCGGAGGCATAACCCTCGCAACAGCCATGGAAAAGGCCGGCCTGATGGATATGCTTGGCCAATGGATAGCCAGTTATTCAGGAACAGATCTTTTTGTATTGCTTGTAGTAGTGACAACAGTAACCATTTTTCTCAGTGAGGTGATGAGTAATATTGCTCAGGTGATCGTGTTTGCGCCCGTTGTAACCAGTATTGCGCAAGCTGCAGGACTTAACCCTCTTGTACTTGGTATTGGCATGACGCTGGCGGCAAGCTGTGCATCCATGATGCCCATGGGTACTCCGCCCAATGCCATAGTTTTCGCCAGTGGGCATGTGAGAATGAAGGATATGATGAAAGCGGGATTGGTGATGAACCTGATCTCAATACTGCTGATCGTGTTATTCTGTTATTACCTGTTGCCAGGTCTTATGAAAATTGGCTGACAGTCAATCTTAAAACTTAGGACAATTATTCTTTTTGAGCAAAGGATCACCGGGCTTGTAGATATAAACCAGGGACATCTCGGTTCCTCCGCGGCTGTTAGAGGCCGTACGTAAAGATGAGCTATTCACATCGTAAGTAAGTCCAAATCTGAAGTTCTGGATTTCAAGTCCTACATAAGGGATTACCGCATCGTTGAACCGGTACCACATTCCCGCATAAATCGCTGTAGGTTTTTCTTCCTCACCATTCAGGTTCATAGAGACAGCACCTCCCAGAATGGTTTCTGAAGCACTTGCCTGGCGCTGATGCATGATACTGACATGCAATGTTTTATTGTCGTCAATAGGGGCGTAGCCACCACCATGGATCGTGAGCCTGGGCTGCAGGAAATAGTTGCCGCCGAGGAAACTTTCCTTGGGTTTATTCACGTGATACATTGAAACACCCAGATAATAATTGTTGTACCCATTGGTGCTTCCGGTGTAAAGTATGCCTGCATTAAGGTCAAAATAGTTCACCACCACCTGGTCGTTATTGAACACTTCTGAGGTCACGCCCGTGAAGCCGAAAGAAGTGAGTTCATCTTCGAAATCGGCCAGGGACACGTCCAGTCTTTTGTTGGTATAAACGCCCTGGAAGCCTATGGCGAGCTGATGAAAACCGTCTTCGTCCAAACCTTTACTGTAAGCAGTTGAAACACCGATATAGTTGTTCCTCAGTATTTTATTGCCGCTTTGATCACCCAGGCCGATCAGCCCCACACCCCAGGTATCGAACTCTGGCAGCCTGTTCGTCATGATGGGCATATCGATCGAAGCCGTAGCCGTGGTAAATGCATTATTGATGGTGGGCCATTGATTCCTGTAATTGGCTGCAAGCCTGAAATTACCGTCAAACCTGCCCGTGAGGGCGGGGTTCAGCGAAAGGGGAGATGCATAAAACTGCGAAAAATGAGGATCCTGCGCTTTCACCAGGTTCAGGCATAGAAGGCATGCAACAATAAATACGATCCTCTTCATTAGCTTCATTAGGGAAAACAAAATACAATTAATTTGTTACTTATCAAGTCCAGGAGGCAAGTCCAGGTTGCAGGTAGCAGGTTGCAGGTTGCTTCTGCCACCTGTAACCTGCTACCTGCAACTGCAACCTGTCATTGCTGTTGCTTTGTCCCGTAAGAAAGGTCCCCCGCATCGCCGAGGCCTGGTACGATATAACCTTTAGCTGTGAGCTCGTCGTCGATATCGCCACACCAGATGGTAACGCCAGGCTGTTCCCTTCTAACATATTCGATGCCTACAGTGCAAGCGATGGCACAAACCACATGAATACTTTTTGGAACGCCTTCATCTTTAAGGAAATGAATGGTTTTAACCAGCGAGGATCCGGTAGCAAGCATAGGATCACAAAGTATAAGAACCCTGTCAGTAAGATCAGGGCAGGAAATATATTCCAGGCTGATTTCAAATGAACCGTCGCGATGATGTTTTCGATAGGCTGAAATAAAAGCATTGTCGGCCTTGTCGAAATAATTCAGCATGCCGTGATGCAGGGGTACTCCCGCACGAAGTATGGTTCCCAGCACAGGTTGATCTGCGAGCACTTTACACACTGAAATGCCAAGTGGGGTTTGTACTTCCTTGTCTTCAAACGTCAATGTTTTGCTGATCTCATAAGCTGCAATTTCACCTATCCTTTCCAGGTTTCTTCTGAAACGCATACGATCTGTCTGAATGCTGACATCCCTGATCTCACCGATCCAGTTATTTACCAGGGAATTTTTTTCGCTGAGATTGATAACCATAGTTTATTTCTAATTTCGCCTGTTCAATTTTGAAGGCAAGAGGCGAGAGGCGGAGGCAAGAGGATTTTGAGTTCTCGCCTATCGCCTCCTGCCTCTCGCCTGCATGTGACGAAGATAGGTAATCAATAAGTAATTGCATTCTATGGTATACAGGGTAATCGGCATAATGAGCGGAAGTTCTCTTGACGGTTTGGATCTTGCTTTTGTCCAGTTTGAAGAGCAGTCTGGCAAATGGGTTTTCGAGATCCTTGAAGCTGAATGTTTGCCCTATACTCCAGAATGGATCGACAAATTGAAAAATGCCATAAACCTTTCTGCCCGTGAATACATGTTACTGGATGCAGAATATGGCCACTATATCGGGAAACAGGTGAATGCGTTCATGGAAACTCACCTGTTGCAGTATAAAGTAGCCCTGGTCTGCTCCCATGGGCATACGAGTTTTCATATGCCACCGATTATGACTGGTCAGCTGGGGCATGGGGCCGCGATAGCAGCTGAAACCGGACTTCCGGTGGTCACAGACCTCAGGGCGGTGGATGTAGCCCTGGGCGGCCAGGGTGCTCCGATTGTGCCCATGGGTGAAAAACTGTTGTGGAAAGACACTGAGTTATTTCTGAATATTGGCGGTATAGCCAACCTTTCAGTGAACGCGGCTAAATACCTGGCCTATGATATTTGCCCGGCTAACAGGGTGTTGAATATGCTCGCGGCTCAGCAGGGATTGGATTATGATGCAGGTGGCAGGTTGGCGGCCTCTGGTGCTGTTGACCAGGGCCTGTTGAAAGAGTTGAATGCACAGCCTTATTACCAGAAGCCTTATCCTAAATCCCTGGCCAATGATTTTGGAACAGATATTATCTACCCCATGCTTACCCGGTCCGGCTTAGGCCTCATCGATCTTTTATCGACCTATACAGAACATATAGCCATACAGGTAGCAGCTGCTACAGAAAAACATATCCCTGAAGTACAATCAGCCTTACCTAAAATGATGGTCACCGGGGGTGGTGCATTCAATGATCATTTGATGAACAGGCTTCAGGCTCACCTGGAACCCATTCGGGTTTCGGTAGAACGCCCTGACGATAAACTTGTCAATTATAAAGAAGCATTGATCATGGGCTTGCTGGGCGTACTCAGATGGAGAGAAGATGTTACTACGTTGGCTTCTGTTACCGGAGCTTCGCGCAACAGCGTGGGCGGGGCATTGTGGATTTCTTCATGATGTAAGTCATTTGCGGGGTTCGGGCATATTTTTACCTTTAAACAATGCAGACTGCGCCCCGCAACTCCATTGGAAAACCCGAAAATTTCCTGTTCGGGCCTGGGACTCCGGAAGAGATCTCCATGTTCAAAAAAATGCAGGAAAATTTTGCTCCCCAGTTTGAAGCCGTGTTTCCGCATAATTATGTGGCAAAAACTGTGGTGGTTATTCCAAGTCTCACACTTGACCAGGAAATATTATCAAAGATCAAAGGACATGTTTTTTATGAAGAGCGGATGCTTTGCATGATGCTGTTATTGCGCATGCCAAGAACGCACCTGATCTATGTTACAAGCGTGCCGGTTGATCCTGTGATCATCGACTATTATCTCCACCTGCTTCCGGGCATCACCGGTTATCATGCCAGGCAGAGACTGACCTTGCTCAGTGCATACGACGCATCGTCACGCTCTCTGACCGAGAAAATTCTTGAAAGGCCAATGTTGATAGACAGGATAAGAAGAAGCATACCCGAAGGACATATGGCACATATCTCCTGTTTCAATGTGACTGAACACGAGAGAACACTCTCGGTGAAACTGGGCATTCCGATCTATGGCTGTGACCCTGATCTCTACTACCTGGGTACAAAAAGCAAAAGCCGCGAACTATTCAGGGAATGCGGTATCAGGGTGCCTGATGGTTTTGAGAACCTGCGGGATGAACAGGATATCATTGATGCACTGACGGAAATGAAAACACAAAAGCCGGAACTGGAAAAAGCCGTGATCAAAATGGATGATGGTTTCAGTGGGGAGGGCAATGCATTATTCTCCTATCAGCAGTCACCAGTTTCGGGTAACCTTAAGAGTTGGATCACATCTTCCATACATACTATTCGTTGTGTAGCGGATAACCTCAAGTATGAGCAGTTCATGGAAAAATTCACTTCTATGAAGGGAGGGATAGTGGAGGAGTTCCTCGACGGCCAGGTTAAAACTTCACCGTCAGTACAATGCCGGATCAATCCATTAGGCAAAGTAGATGTTTTGTCAACACATGATCAGGCCCTGGGCGGAGAATCAGGACAGGTATTCCTGGGCGCCCGTTTTCCTGCAGATCCGTCTTATAGCGTGGAGATCGGAACTATGGGTCACCGGATAGCCACGCGTTTGCGCGACCGGGGTGTTTTGGGGCGTTTTTCGATCGATTTTCTTTCTGTGAAAAACCAGGAAGGATGGAAGCATTATGCCATAGAGATCAACCTGAGAAAAGGGGGGACAACCCACCCATACCTGATGCTTCAGTTTCTCACAGATGGTGAGTATGACCCTGACCGTGGTATTTATCACATGCCTAACAACCAGACGAGGTGTTATTATGCAACTGATAACCTTAAAAGTGAACGATATAGGGGTTTAACTCCCCACGACCTGATTGAAATTGCCATTTGCAACGATCTCCATTACGATTCTGCATCCCAGGAAGGAGTAATGTTCCACCTGATCGGTGCGCTTTCCCAATATGGCAAGCTGGGCGTGGTTTGTATTGGCAAAGATCAGTCCTCAGTGGATCGCATTTACAACCGGACTGTAAAGGTGCTGGATAATCACTGATAGTCTTAATCAACATTTTTCCTGTTAAAAGTCATTGTTTCATGGCATGATGCTGCCCTACCTTGATGGGTGAAAATTCTTGCTCACCATAAAAATTTCAGCCATGAAAAAATTATTTCTGTTTTTATTGATCCCCCTGGTGATGCCGGCTTTTGGTCAAAAATGGGCCAAGGATTATGACTTTGTTGATAATCCTAACAATGGCCTGTCTATGGTTAAAAAAGACGGTAAATACGGATTTGTAGACCTGACCGGTAAACTGGTGATACCGTTGGAATATGACGAAGCCATTGCATTCAGTGAGGGCTATGCACCATTGAGAAAAGGTGGCTTATGGCAGTTTGCCGACAGTACCGGTAAAATGGTGATGCCGCTCAGTTTCCTTGATGCATTATGTTTCCATGAAGGCCTTGCTGCAGTAGCAACCAAAGATGGCTGGGGATATATCAATCCTTCAGGTCAGTTCGAGATCAGGCCCCAGTTTGATGGAGCCCGCGGTTTCCGTGAAGGACTTGCCGCTGTTTCAAACAAAAAAGGCCAATGGGGATATATAGATAAAAAAGCAAACCTGGTGATCGCATATCAATACACTATGGCTGAAAACTTCGAAAATGGGGTTGCCAGGGTGATGAAGGGCGATAAGATCATGAATATCAATCGGGAGAATAAGGTACAGGCGGACTAATTCAGATAGAGAAATAGAAAGAGAGAAAGATAGGGAGCCTTTAGAAAAAGAATGCTCTCTATCTTTCTCTCTAACTATCTGACTATCTTAAAAAGGTCTCCATCAAAGAGCCCTAAATCGCTTAGTTTCAGATGCGGGATCACAAGCAGTGCCATGAATGATAAAGTCATATATGGTGATCTGAGTGTAGATCCCGCTTCTTTTGCGGCTTTATCCAGTATGGCATAGAGTTCCGCAACACTGTACCCATCAGCATCGCTCATCAGCCCCGCAACAGGCAGGGGCAGTACCATTTCGAAATTATCCCTGGCAATGGAAACTCCTCCTTTGTGCCTGATCACCAGGTTCACTGCTTTCATAATACTTTCATCATCTGATCCCACTGCTACAATATTGTGAGAGTCGTGTGCCACGGAAGAAGCAATGGCACCCTGTTTAATGCCTATATTCTTAATGAAGGCGATCGCCGGTGCTTCATCCCTGTAGCGATTCACCACAACCAGTTTCAAAATATCCCTGGATGGATCAGCTACAAAGAATCCATTTTCCCTTAGCGGTTGTTCAAAAATCTTGTTGGTGATCAACTGTCCATCCAGCGCTTCGATGATTGGAAAATCATAGTGTTCTTTAGCATCAAGCTGAAAATCCGTGATGGAACGTTCCGCGCAGTTGAATACGTTGATGTTACCATCTGCTAGTGGAATATTGTTGATCAGTGATCCCCCGTTTTCTGCCACTTTTTTCCCATCTATCCAGGTTTCGAGTACGTTGAAACTGCTGAGGTCTTCGACCAGGATGAAATCTGCCGGATCATCTTCCCTTAAAAGACCAACATCGAGTTTATAATGTAACACCGGATTGACACAGGCTGCCTGCAGGATGTTGAAGATGTCGATTCCTTTGGCAACAGCCCTGGCGCAAATGGAATTGATATGAGACAGTACGAGTTCGTCGGGATGTTTGTCGTCACTGCCGAACATCATCATATCGGGATGATCATTCAGTAAGGGTATGAGGGCCTCGAAATTCCGGGCGGCACTTCCTTCCCTGATGATGATCTTCATTCCATATTTCAGTTTTTCTTCAGCTTCTTCAAATGTGAAACACTCATGGTCAGTGGAGATCCCTCTTTCAATATAGTTTTTGGCGTCAGCCCCCCTGAGTCCGGGTGCATGACCGTCTACCGGTTTACCCAGTTCCCGGGCTGCGGCAATTTTTTTCATCACTTCCGGATCGCCTTGCAACGCCCCGGGGAAATTCATCATCTCACTCAGGTAGCGGATTTCGGGATCTTCCAGTAGTTTTTTGACATCCTGGCTGTCCAGTATGGCGCCGGCCGTTTCAAATTGGGTAGCGGGAACACAGCTGGGGGCTCCGAAATTGAATTTGAAAGGAACGGTTTTTCCGTTGGCGATCATGAACCTGACCCCCTCCAGCCCGCATACATTGGCTATTTCGTGCGGATCGCTTACGGTGGCAACGGTTCCGTGAACAACAGCCAGCCTGGCAAATTGGGAGGGTATGAGCATGGAACTCTCGATATGGATATGGGCATCTACAAAGCCTGGTAGGATATAGGGAAGTGCCGGATCGTTATCAACCGAGAGCAGATACACGGCACGGATCTTTGTATCAAATTCTACCCTTGCGGTGAAGATATTCCGGTGAAATATGTCAACGAAATTGGCGGTGACGGAAGTCATAACAAAACTTTGTGCTAAAGGTAGAAGTTTAGGATAAAAGGGCCCTATTGATTGTAACGTTCTGCTATATTTGACAACCAATTAAATTATATATATGAACAAGATCTTTATGGGTTTCATGTTTCTGCTGTTTGCAGCAATGGCCCAATCACAAACTGTGGACGAAGTGATCGATAAACATATAGCAGCATTAGGCGGTATGGATAAGTTGAAGCAGATGAAATCAGTATATATGGAAGGGGTATCCGTTATGCAGAATGGTAACGAACTCACAAGCAAGGTTTGGAAAGTTGATAAGCAATTATTGCGCAGGGAAGTCAATTTCGGAATGGGCTCGGCAACAACCGTAGTTACTGATAAAGAAGGCTGGACATCAAATCCAAGAAACGGTAATAAATTTGAAGCCTTGCCTCAGGAAGCTGTTCAGATGCAACAAACCGAACTGGATTGTGCAGGTCCCCTGGTAGACTATAAAGCCAAAGGCCATACTGCAGAATTCATTGGTAAGGAAGATTTTGAAGGAACCGAATGTTACAAACTGAAACTGACTTTGAAAACCGGCCGGGATATCACTTATTTCATTGATACAAAAAACTATTATATCCTTGCTGTTCGCACAAAAGGCGGTGGCATGGGCGGAATGCGCAGGCAAGGTGCCGGTGGAGATACAGAAGTGACCATCACCTATTCTGATTACAAGAAAACTGCGGATGGTTATGTATTTCCATATTCCATGGCTGTAGGCGGCATGGGTGCAGCAACCAATTATGAAGTGATCGAAGTGAACAAGCCAGTGGACCCCAAACTGTATAAACCTGAATAAAACTTTAATACAATAAACACAACAATTATGAAACGTTTAAGCATCCTTGGTCTTTTTGTTACCAGTCTCCTGTTCGGAACAGTGCAGGCACAAACAGCAGACGAAGTGGTAAACAAGCACATTGAGGCCGTAGGAGGAAAAGATAACTGGAAGAAAATAACCAGCATGAAAAGCGAAGCGGTTATGAATGTACAGGGTATGGATATTCCAATGACAATTTACCAGGTCCATAATAAGGCCTCCAGGCAGGAATTCACTGCCATGAATATGACAGGTTATTTTATAACCAGGCAGGATAGCGGTTGGACATTTATGCCTTTCATGGGACAAACCGCTCCGGAACCCATGCCAGCCGAAGCGTTAAAGATCGCACAGGATGCGCTTGATGTGCAGGGTGAGCTGGTGGATTATTCTGAAAAAGGACATAAAGTTGAACTGTTGGGAAAAGAAGATGTTGATGGAACTGAGGCATTTAAACTGAAATTGGTGTCAAAATCAGGTAACGAGAAAACCCTTTTTATCGACACTAAAAATTATTATGTGATCAGGATGGTTGCTAAAATGAGTGTAAACGGGCAGTTAATGGAAGCGTCCAATGATTTTTCAAACTATCAGAAATTACCAGAAGGTATTGTGGTTCCGTTCAGTATGCAAACTGCGCAGGCTCCGGCACCGATGATCTTCAAAAAATATGAAGTCAATCCGGTAATACCAGACAGTATGTTTCAACCCCGGTAAATAATTGATCTGAAAAAAAACCCCGAAAGGGGTTTTTTGATTTTGTAAATTCATGTTCTATGAGAAAACTATTATTAGTTCTTTTCTTAAGTCCTTGCATTGCCTTTGCGCAAACTGCAGTCAATTCAGCAACATTTGGTGCGCTTGAAGCTCGTCAACTTGGTCCTGGTACCATGAGCGGGAGGATCAGTGCCATTGAAGGTGTGAACAACGACCAGGGTAAAACGATCTATGTTGGTACTGCAGGTGGCGGAGTCTGGAAAACCACCAATGCCGGTGCTTCTTTCAAATCCATATTCGACAAGTATTGCCAGTCAATAGGAGCTATTGCCATAGATCAGAATAATCCTAAAACGATCTATGTTGGCACCGGGGAAAGTAATATGCGGAACTCGGTATCCATTGGTGATGGTTTTTACAAATCAACTGACGGCGGAGACAACTGGGTAAAAACGGGAGGCCTCGATAGCACTGAACATATTTCGAAGATCGTGATCGATCCTTCCAACGCCAACCTGATCTATGTTGCTGCTCCCGGTGCACTATGGGCTAACAGTAAACACAGGGGTTTATATAAATCAAGCGACGCCGGTAAAACATTTGAGAAAATACTTTTTATCAGTGATAAGGCCGGATGTGCAGATGTTGTTGTTGATCCTAAAAATCCCAATGTGGTGTATGCAACCACCTGGGAATTCAGGAGGCAACCTTATTCATTCAATTCCGGCGGTGAAGGATCTGCCATGTGGAAAAGCAATGATGGCGGAAAAACCTGGAAAGAACTAAAGGCCGGGCTTCCTCCAAAACCATTTGGCCGTATTGCCCTGGCTCTTTCTCCTTCGGAGCCCAATAAACTACTTGCCATAGTAGAATCATCGAACACAGGCTTATACATCTCATCTGATGGTGGCGAAAACTGGAAACAACAAAGTTCACCCCTGAATGTGGTGGCAAGGCCTTTCTATTTCAGCACGCTGGTTGTTGATCCCTTTGATTCAAAACGGGTGTACAGGCCGGCCTATTCTTTTTCTTATTCTGATGATGGAGGATATTCATTCTCGCAGGCATCTGGTGAGGGCGCCACACCGCACGCAGACCATCATGCCCTCTGGGTCAATCCAAAAAATACAAATCATTTATACCTGGGTACTGACGGTGGCGTGTATATGAGTCTTGACAGGGGATCAACTTGGACCTTTCTTCAGAATATACCAGTAGGCCAGTTCTATCATGTAGCCGTGGATCAGAGATCACCCTATATGGTTTATGGCGGATTGCAGGATAATGGGTCATGGGCCGCTCCTTCATCTGCTCCGGGAGGCGTTAAGAATGCAGACTGGCTGGATCTTTACGGAGGTGATGGATTCTGGGTGACGCCAGATGGTGCGGACCCCAATATTGTTTATGCAGAATCACAGGGCGGGGATGTGAACCGTGTTGATATGCGAACATTCAAAAGCATTTCCATAAGGCCACAGGCTTCTGTTGGCGACGATAAACTTCGGTGGAACTGGAATACACCCATTGTAACGGGTAGTGCTGAGAAAAAGAATCTTTATGTTGGCGCGCAGTATCTGTACAAGTCGGCCGACCAGGGAAGGTCATGGACAAGGATCTCAGGTGATCTCACAACCAATGACAAACGTAAACAACAACAGGAGAATAGTGGTGGTATCAGTGCAGATGTGACTTCTGCCGAAAATCACTGCACCATATTTTCTATTGCGGAATCTCCACTGGATGAAAATATTATTTGGGCAGGTACGGATGATGGCAATCTGCAGGTAACTACAGATGGAGGTAAAACATGGTCCAATGTTTCCGGCAATTACGTTGTAGCTGGAATTCCCGCGCAAACCTGGGTCAGCAGCATCGAACCATCGAGATTTGACAGGAATGTTGTGTACGCCAGTTTTGATAACCATATGTATGGCGATCATAAAACCTATGTGGCAAGATCGTCTGACATGGGAAAAACCTGGACCTTATTCAAAAGCGAAGAATTTACAGGCTTTGCCCACCGGATTAAAGAAGACCTGAAGCGTAAAGACCTGTTGTTCCTGGGAACCGAGATGGGACTTTTTGGTTCTATTGATGGGGGAGCAAACTGGTTCAGGATGAAGAACAATATTCCCTGGTATGCTTTGGTGAGAGACATCCAGATCCATCCGGTTACGCACGACCTTGTGTTGGCAACACATGGGAGGGGGATCATGATCGTTGATGATATATCCAATATCAGGGACCTTACCCATGAAGTGTTGGAGAAAGATGTACATTTTTTTGATGTGAAGCCAATGACGCTGACCACGGGTATTTTCGGCAATGGGGGTACCAGTGGGCAGGGCGCATGGGTTGCGGCCAATGCTCCGGCGATTCCACCGGTTTATTATTACCTGAAAGATAGAATTTCAACAGGCGACGTCAAGCTGGACATTATTGACGCAGAAGGTAAGTTGATCCAGTCTGTTCCGGGTTCAAAAAGAAAAGGGATCAATAAGATCAGCTGGAATCTGCGGGGTAAAGGACCAAAAACAGCAGCAGGCACCAAGCCTGACTATGGAAGTTTTGTGGCGCCCCAGGTGTTGCCGGGGAATTATACAATGAAACTGAAAGTTGCAGATAAGGAGTATAGTCAACCGCTGGTTGTACAGCACGATCCGGCATCGTTATTTACATTGGAAGGCCGGAAACAGCAGTATGATGCGGCCATGGAGTTGTTCAGGCTCCATGAGAGACTGGCGAAAGATGTGGACTCGATCAATAGTAGTCTGAAGATGTTGAAAGACGCAATAGCTAAAGAACCCAAGGCGAAGAACAAGAAAAAGATCCAGGATAAATACGACAAACTTGAAATTCTGAAAGCAGAATTGGTACCCGTAAAACAGAATTCGATGTTTGCTGATGAAACGAGATTAAGAGACGAGATCACGGAAGTGTATCGTGCGATATGCACCGGCGAATCAGTGCCATCAAACCTTCAGCTGGAAAGAATACGGCAGCTTACATCCCGGGTAGATGATGCGGAGAAGAGAATGACGTCTATTCTTAGCAGTAAGCAGTGAACAGTAAGCAGTGAGCAGTAAATTGCTGCTTACTGCTTACTGCTTACCGCTCACCGCTCACTGCTATCCGTACCTGTACTTCTGTAACTGATCATACGCTGTCAGTTGCAGAATTTTTTTATGCAGGTCTTCGGGCCTGAAGGGCTTGGTGATGAATTCGGTAAAGCCTTTCTTAAGCAGGTCGGCCTGCATATCATCATACACCGCAGCGGTAAAGGCCACGATGGGTATTTCCTGATCTTTCTCCCTGATATAGGCGGTTACTTCGTTTCCATCCATTTCAGGCATTTCAAGGTCGATCAACAGCAGGTCATATTTATTGGTATTGTACAGTTCAACGGCTTCAAGACCATTCACCGCTTCATCTACCTGCAGGTGCCATTTCAGCAGGAATCTTTTGGCTACCATCATATTGACCGGATTGTCTTCAGCCAGGAGCACCCGAAGTCCGTCAAGCCCATTCAATTGCTTGAGCGAGGCTTCGTTGACATATGATTTTTTGGTGTTCACATTGAAGTTGAGTGTGAAGCAAAAGCAGGAGCCTTTATCCAGTTCGCTGTTCACACTGATCTCACCGCCCATTTTACTGACAAGATATTTGCTGATGGCAAGCCCGAGTCCTGTACCACCATATTTACGTGTGGTTTCCGTATCTGCCTGGGTAAAGCTGTCAAAGATCTGCCTGATCTTGGCCTGGGGAATACCTATGCCGGTATCAGTCACGCTGAAATAGACAGAGACTTCCTGGTTTTCATTTTTTTCGGCCCTGGCCGTAACTGTTATTTGCCCTTTCTGTGTAAATTTCCATGCGTTGGAAAGAAGGTTATTCAGGATCTGGTGTAACCTGGTTTCATCACTGATGATCTCAATATCCAGTTGAGGGTCAACATTGACTTCGAACCGGATAGCGGGATTCCGGCCTTTACTGAAAGATGCCGTTACCTTGTTCATGAAATCTTTCAGGTTGAACGGGATCTTTTCCAGCTCCATTTTCCCTGCTTCCAGTTTACTCAGGTCCAGGATATCATTCACCAGCTGCAACATGTGCTCTGATGAATGCTGTAATACGTTGAATGATTCTTTTTGAGAAGGCAGGTATTCTTCCTGTAATAGAATATTACTGGTGCCAATGATGGCATTCAGTGGCGTTCTCAGTTCATGGCTCATATTGCTCAGGAACCGGGCTTTCACTTTTGCGGCTTTTTCTGCTCTTTCTTTTGCTTTCAGGATCTCAAACTCCGCGACTTTGATCTCTGTGATATCAAGGATACTGATCTTGCAATATTGTTTATTCTGGTGATGGAATGGAACGATGTTCACATAAGCATAGAACAATTCATCCTGCTCTCTTTCGAAGTCCATATTCCCATACCATGGAGCGCGTTGGGCAAATTCTGTTGAGTTGAGATTCCGGATATGTTCCAGCATGGGCTGTCCCAGCAGGTGTTGAACCGGTTGGTTGATCAGTGTATTCTTTTGCGTATGCCCGAAAACATGAAGCGCCCGTTTGTTGCAATCCATGATCATCAGGTCAGATACATCAACAATGAAAACAGCGTCCAGGGCCGTATCATAGATTGTATCCGTCAGTTTCTTTTCGTCCAGGATCTTATCCTCATGCCGGTCCATTGTTTTGAGGATGATATAGGCGAATATGGTAGTTAACAACAATGCTATGGCCAGGTTGCTGGCAAATAAACCACTGTATGTTGCGGTGGCGATGCCCTGCAGGGGATTCACAAAAGGAGCCAGGATGAAAATAAATGCAGTGGAGAGCAGGGTCATGACGCTGGTCATGATCAGCTCATTCAGATTGTTTTTCAGGTCAATCACAAAGATCAGGGCCAGCAGCAGGGGGAAAACAAGCAGGTACTGACCGGATTTGATCCCTTCCACATAACTCAGGCTGAACTGGTGCAGGTTGATGGCGGTGATACCTATCCACTTGGCTTTTTCGTGTTTGCCATCCTTATTCATATAGAATGCAAGGATCAGTATCAGGGTGCCGCAGAGATTTACAAAGGCGCTGATTAACAGCTCATTGATCACGTGAAACACCATGCCCAGCGAGGTAATAGCCACGCAAAATCCCAGGAAGAGATTGAGCCTGAGCACGTTCTTCCGGGTGTCGAACGGTGAAAATTCGTCAATGCCGCTGTCCAAAATAGTTGCGACGTGAGATACTATTTTTTCGAAGTAATTCGTTTTCATTGCTGTGGATAGACCTTCTGGTCACCACCTTTAACGACACTTACTAACATAAAATTGTGAAAATGAACAATCCCGGTGTTCATTACATGTTCTCGGGGAGGTTTGATTCCGCTTATCTCTCAGAGTTATATGCTAACGACATAGACACTGCCCAGGAGATCTTTGAATCTTCCATCAACCACATTGGCATCGAGCTGAATATCGCAATCAGCCGTTTCAATTCCGGCGACCTCGAAGCTTTAAGGAGGGTTTTCCATAAAATGAAACCTTTATTCGGGTATGTTGGCCTTCCCATGCTCCATGATTATGTTCAGCGTTTTGAACAAAGATGTTCGGATGTGAAACATATTGAAGAGCTGAGGAAAGAATATGAAGACATAATAAGCGTTATAGGTGATACCCTGGATATGTTAAGACAGGAATTATACCGGATGAAGTCATTCAATAACGCGAAAGTTTCATGAAGATCACCAGCATCATAGTAGAAGACCTGCAGCCATCTGCCGATTTCTTACAGAAATTCTGCGAAAGAAGTGGATTGGTTTCTGTGAACGCTTCCTGCCCTGATGCGGAGCAGGCCCTTGCATTTTTATCTGAAAACCTGGTGGACCTCATCTTCCTGGATGTGGAAATGCCCGGATTGAATGGATTTCAGATGCTGGACCAGCTGGTATATCAACCCCAGGTGATACTTACCACCTCCAAGCCGGAATACGCTTATAATGCTTTTGAATATAAAGTGACCGACTTCCTGAAAAAGCCCTTCACGTATCAAAGATTCCTTGATGCAGTGCAGAAAGTGGAAAAGATCAGGCAGCAGACAGCTGAAACTGAAGATGAACATATTTTCATCAAGGTGAACGGGAAATTGGTAAAACTGAAATACGACGACATTTTGTTTATGGAGAGTATGGGTGATTATGTGAAGTTTGTAACACCTGAGAAAAGATATATCACATTGAATACCATGAAGAACCTGGAGCAGAAATTCTGCGGTAACCAGTTCTGCAAAGTACACCGCTCTTATATAGTGAATCTTTCTGCTATCGATGATATACAGGAGAACACATTGTATATCAAGGGTAATGAGATCCCGGTGAGCAAATCCAACAAAGCAAGTGTTTTACAGAAAATAAATGTATTGTGATAAGCAGTAAGCAGTTAGCGGTGAGCAGTGAGCTGATGGTAAAAGACTGCTTATGTTCATTCATCGGATAAAACAATTCGTTCATCGAAACGATTTGGAAGATAGGTGAAGGTTGATGATTTTTGTATTCATAACGATGAAAATGTTTCAGCCTTAATCCCTACCTTCATCCCTTAAATTTGTGCCCGATTTTTGTTCGTACCCTGAAATTGAAATCGTCAAGACGCAACCCTCTGAAAACGGAAAGCTCTGAATCACGATTTCAAAAAATTAAGAAAGCCCCTGAAAAGGGGCTTTTTAATTTTTTGAATGTGATGAATGTGATTAATGTGGAGGAATGTGATAAATGAGTATTTTTCAGGTCTAAGACTGATTAGACATGAGAAAATCCTTGTTATTGTTCCTGGTAGTGGTTTTAACACTACCCGTTCTGGCCCAAAAAAATAAAAAACCAGCGGCCAACTCCCCCGAAATTGCTGCTGATTCTGTTTTTCTTTCTAAAGTGAAATATCGATTGGTAGGTCCTTTCCGCGGAGGGCGGAGTGGGGCGGCAACTGGCAGTTATAAAAACCGCAATACATTTTATTTTGGTTCAACCGGCGGCGGCGTATGGAAAACCACCGACGGGGGCAGCAACTGGAAGAACATCTCCGATAAATATTTTGGAGGAACAATTGGCTCAGTGGCAGTAGCTCCTTCAGACGAATCAGTGGTGTATGTTGGGGAAGGGGAGAATACCATGCGGGGTAATGTGGCCGAAGGTTTGGGTGGTATGTGGCGCAGTGAAGATGCGGGAAAGTCGTGGAAAAACATCGGTTTGAAAGACAGTCGCCATATCATCCGTATTATTGTTCATCCCCGTAATCCGGATATTGTATGGGTGGCTGCAATGGGCCATCTTTTTGGTCCTAACGAAGAGCGTGGTGTATTTAAAACTATAGATGGCGGTAAAACCTGGAAAAAGGTTCTCTATGTAAATGAACAGACCGGGGCCTCCGATCTCGTCATGGAACCCGGTAATCCCGCTGTTCTTTATGCGGGTACCTGGCGTGTGATCCGCACACCCCATTCGCTGGAAAGCGGCGGCGAAGGCAGTGGGTTATGGAAGAGCACAGATGGCGGTGAGACCTGGAAGAATATTACATCTGCAAAAGGACTTCCCAAGGGTACCTGGGGCATTGTTGGTGTAGCAGTTGCTCCATCTAATACGGACAGATTATATGCCATATTGGAGAATGCAAATGGAGGACTTTACACAAGTTCCGACGCAGGTGAATCATGGACATTAACCAGCAGTGATAATAATATCCGGCAGCGGGCCTGGTATTATACAAAAGTATTTGTTGATCCTGCGAATGAGAATGTTGTTTACTGTCCCAATGTTGACTTCATGTACAGCAGGGATGGAGGAAAAACTTTCCAGGAGTACAACACACCCCATGGAGATCATCACGATCTCTGGATAGATCCTGCAGACGGCAGAAGAATGATAGTGGCAGACGATGGAGGTGCGCAGATCAGTTTTGATGGTGGCATGAACTGGAGTACCTATGAAAATCAACCTACCGCACAGTTCTATCGTGTAAGTACAGACAATTCTTTTCCTTATCGCATACTTGGCGCGCAGCAGGATAACTCAACCGTAAGGATAAAATCTTCTACATACGGAGCTGCCATAACAACCTCCGACTGGGAACCTACAGCCGGAAGTGAGAGCGGTTATGTTGTTGCTGACCCTTTGAATCCTGATATAGTTTATGGAGGCAATTATGGAGGATATCTTTCAAGGCTTGACCATCGTACCCGCGAGAACAGGGCGATCAATGTATGGCCCGATAATCCAATGGGAGCAGGTGCTGATGTGCAGAAATTCCGTTTCCAGTGGAATTTCCCCATCTTCTTTTCACCACATAATCCTAAACGTTTGTATACCGCAGGCAATGCCTTGTTTGTAACGGAAAATGAAGGTGCAAGCTGGGAGCAGATCTCTCCTGACCTCACTACCAACGATAAATCAAAGCAAGCTTCCAGCGGAGGTCCAATTACGCAAGACAATACATCTGTGGAATATTACTGTACCATATTCACAGCTGCAGAAAGTGTACTCGAGAAAGATCTGCTGTGGACAGGCAGTGACGATGGACTGGTTCACGTGAGTAAGAACGCAGGAAAGGACTGGGAAAATGTAACTCCCAAAGACGCACCGAAATGGATCATGTGGAATTGCATTGAAACCGATCCGTTCAGGAAAGGGGCGGCCTATATTGTGGGCACAAGATATAAACTCGATGATTATGCGCCTTATATCTACAGAACGGAAGACTATGGTAAAACATGGAAACTGATCACCAACGGTATCAGCAAAATGCATTTCTCCAGGGCATTGCGTGCAGACAAGAAACGCCCGGGACTATTGTATGCAGGAACTGAGTTTGGAATGTATATCAGCTATGATGACGGTGCCAGCTGGAAACCTTTCCAGCTCAATCTCCCCGTTGTTCCCATCACTGACCTTACCATAAAGAACAATGATCTTGTTGTGGCCACACAGGGCCGGGCATTCTGGGTGATCGATGATCTTTCCATTGTTCAACAGTGGAAGCCTGACTATTTATCCAGCTCACTTCATGTTTTTGAAGTAAATCCTTCTTACAGGATGATGGGCCCGAGGGCGAGAAATTTTGGACAGGCCAGGAATGCAGGTGCAAATCCATTGAGAGGACCAGTGGTGAGTTTCTATACGCCAAACGTGAACGACAGTACCGCTGGGTCCATAACGATAATGGATAAGGCCAAAAAGGAGATCAAAACTTTCACAACATCTTCCAAGGATAATAAACTGGAATTGAATAAAGGCATGAACCAGTTCAACTGGGATCTGAAATATCCTGAAGCTGAAAAAGCAGATGGAATGATACTTTGGAATGGTGTTCCGGCTCCCTTGACAGCTGCTCCCGGAGACTATTTTGCAAAGATCAAAATAGGAAAAGACTCTGCGGAAGTTCCATTCACTGTTTTGCCCGATCCAAATTACAAGATCAGCCAGCAGGATTATGAAGCGCAATTTGAATTTCTGCAAAAGGTCCAGAACAAATATAACGATGTGCAGAAAGGAGTGAAAGATATAAGATCATTGCGCACGCAGATCAATGATTTTACAGCCAGGCAGGGAAAGGATATTCCAAAAGAAGTGAAACAATTAGCTGACACTATCAATAAACAACTCACAGCAATAGAAGAAAAGCTTCATCAGACCAAAGCAAAAAGCAGCCAGGATGTGTTGAACTATCCCATACGCTTAAACGATAAACTGGCGGGATTATATGGTGCCGCAAGCAGTGGTGTAACGGCTCCAAGTAAGCAGGCGAAAGACGTTTATGCTGATTTATCTGCCCAGGCGGACGCAGAATTGGCAAAACTTACTAACATCGTCAACACTGATGTTCAGCAACTTAACAAGCTGATCAGGGATAAGTCATTGCCGGTCATTGGATTGAAGAAATAGCTGGTAATAATTTCTTGGCACAATTTTGAAGGCTGAATGGATGTCATTCAGCCTTTAATTTTTTAATCCGTATTCTATGAAGAAAACAATAGCAATCGACTTCGCTTTCAGCCTGTTGATGATCACGTTGTTCTATCTGTTCTTCATGATAGTATCAAACCAGTGATGATCACTGTTGCGGGGCTTTTCTGACTCCGGTAGTGCCGCCACCATCGAGTGTAAGGCTAACGGGTTTATTCGTTTTCCAGTTACCCCTGGTGAAATCAGGAACATCTATTGACTTAGATCGTTTGGCTACTGATTGTTCACTCAGAAGACCTGCAGCTGTCCATGATGCTGCGTCATAAACATCCTGATCCAGAGGTAATCCGTTTCTCAGGCAGTCTATCAGTCTCCAGTCCATGATGAAATCCATACCACCATGGCCACCCACTTCTTTTGCTATTTCTCCAATATGTTTCACTATAGGTGGTGAATATTTTTCATACAGATCTTTCAGCTCTTCAGGTTTGATCCATGAATGTCCGAATGCAATACGTTCAGGGGAAGGCCATTTGGATGCAGCTCCTTTAGTTCCGCTCAACACGTGGATACGTGAATATGGTCTTGGGGAGGAAACATCATGCTGTAACATGATCGTTTTACCATTAATGGTTTTGATGGTAGTTGTATTCATGTTGCCCCTGAAAGGCTTGCCAACATATTCCTTGAAGAAATCATCTTTTTCCGCAAGTTCTTTAGCCATGGCATTCATGGTAAAGTCATTGGAGCTCACACTGACCAGGTAATCCAACCGGTCGCCCCTGTTGATGTTCAGGCACTGTGCCACAGGGCCGAGACCATGCGTAGGGTATAGGTTACCGTTACGTTTTGCATTCTCCTTAAGGCGCCACATGTCTGCATAGGCTTTTTTATTGAACATCCAGTCTTTGGTGAGGTCATGGATATAGGCGCCTTCGGCATGTATCAGTTCGCCAAACATTCCATTGCGGGCGAGATTGAGGGTGAGCAGTTCAAAAAAATCGTAACAGCAGTTCTCCAGCATCATACAATGCTTCTTTGTTTTCTCAGACATTTCCACCAGTTGCCAGCATTCATCCATAGTCACTGCTGCAGGAACTTCAGTTGCGGCGTGTTTGCCATTTTTCATGGCATATAGCGCAATAGGTGTGTGCATATACCAGGGAGTGGGGGTATAGACAAGGTCGATGTCGTTACTTTCACAAAGCGCTTTATAACCATCATTTCCGCTGTACGACCTGGCTTTTGGTCTTCCCATTTTTGCCAGGGTTGCCTGGGATTTATCCACCCGGTCTGCGTATTTATCACAAAGTGCCACGATCTCCACGCCGTCAATATAGCTGAGGCGCTCCACCGCATCCGAGCCCCTTTGTCCGAGACCTACAATGCCGATCCGCACTTTATCGAGTTTCGGTGCCGCATAACCGCACATGTTGAATGTTGCGGGTGTTGCTGGCTTGTAGGTATCTTCTGACCTTGCTTCTAATCCGGTAGCCAGGGCTCCGGCGCCAAGACTGATGTTACGTAAGAAATTTCTTCTGGTTGGGTTCATATTATAACTAGTTAGGAGATGGCTAATTTAAGTTTTATTACATTTAATGGTGCTTTATTTGCTCGCTAAAATAATTATGACCCCGGCGCTTTCCTGTTATTTCAGGAAATCAAGTTTTCTTGGTGCTAACCGTATACCAGCAAAGGGGCCGGTGGTAGTTATATCCAATCATGCAGCCTCTTTCCTGGACGCCATTGTAATGGGTGTAATGCTTAAACGATCGATCCATTTTTATGCGCGCGGAGACATTTTCAAAAAGCCCTGGGTAAGATATGTACTGGGCCAGCTGCATATGATCCCGATCTTCAGTGCCGATCTGGCCAAGAACGACCTTCACCGGAATGCAAGGAGTTTTGACAAGGGAGCTGAAGTATTGAAGAACGGGGGGTTGTTATTGATCTTCCCTGAAGGATTGAGCCGGTTGGAAAGAAACATCATGCCTTTAAAAAAAGGAGCTTCCAGGATCATACTCCAGGCTGTTGACAGCAGTGAGGAAACCAACGTGAAAGTGGTTCCCATAGGCATTCACTACAGTAAACATGCTTTTCGGGCAGATCTGCAAATGGTGGTGGGAGAGGTGCTGGACGCTTCCCGGTATCGGCAGGATTATAGAGAGAATCCGCCCAAAACAGTCAATGCACTTACTGAAGTGCTGGAAGATATATTCCGGGAAGTAGTGCTCTATGTTCAACAGAATGAACGTTCACTGATCATTGAACAGCAACTGGAGATGCTGAGTAATGAACAGAACAAGAAATTCAGTTACGACATATTCAAAAAACAGAAAAACCTTTGCGATACGGTCAGTATGATGGATGATCAGCGGATCAGGGACCAGAAGCAATTGCAGGACAGTTATTTTTCTCAGTTGGGTTACCAGGAGCTCAACGATAGGTGTTTCACGGGTGGAACCCGGAATGCCTTGCCATTTATTTTCCTTATGCTTGGCTTTCCATTGTTTGTTGCGGGTGCTCTTATTAATATCATTCCCTATTTGTTTGGAAGATACATGGCAGATAAAAAAGTAACCCGGGCCGATTTTTACACCAGTGTGCTTGTTGCCGTATCGGCTTTCAGCTATGTGATCTGGTTGCTCATCTGGATGATCGTGGGCATCAAGCTGGACAGTGACCTGATCCTCCTGATCTTTGCTTTTTCTCCTTTCCTGGCCTGGATAGCGTTATGGTGGATGGATGAATTCAAAAAATGGAAGTTCCAGAACCGGTTTGATACCTTATCATCATCAGAGCCTGAGCTGATCAAAAAGCTGGGTGTGTTACGTAGCCAGGTGCGCGATCTGGACCCCGATCACCGCCACCAGTTGCAGGTTTCTTAAAGTTCAGGATCATTGTCTAACAGATCCGGCCTTCTTTGTCTGGTCCTGTTCAATGCTTCATCGTGACGCCAGGCTTCAATTTTTTTCGGGTCGCCGCTTAACAATACATCCGGCACTTTCATACCGCGGAAATCCGAGGGCCTTGTATATACCGGGGGAGCGAGAAGATCATCCTGGAAAGAATCAAATAGCGCAGAGGTTTCATCGTTCAATACACCGGGTATCAGCCTTCCGATAGTATCTATCAGCACTGCGGCGGCCAGTTCTCCTCCACTCATTACATAATCACCTATAGAGATCTCTCTGGTCACATATTTCAGGCGTATCCTTTCGTCAATGCCTTTATAATGACCGCAGATCATCAGGAGATTTTCTTTCAGGGAGAATCGGTTTGCCATGGATTGATTCAGGGTTTCACCGTCTGGTGTGAGGTAAATGATCTCGTCGTATTTTCTTTGGGAAGAAAGTTCTTCAATGGCATTGGCCAGGGGTTCGGGCATCATTACCATTCCTGCGCCTCCTCCAAACTGGTAATCATCAACCTGGCCATATTCATTCACGGCCCATTTTCTGAGATGATGTAATTCAACACTGAGTAAACCTTTATCCTTCGCCCTTTTCATGATGGAGTGATTCAAAGGGCTTTCCAGGAGTTCAGGTACTACAGTGATGATGTCGATATGCATGATAAGTCAAAAGTAAAAAGTAAAAAATCAAAATTAGACTTTTTGAATTTTGCCTTTTGACTTAATCCAGGTAATCTCCGAGTTCCCGGCGCTGCTTCTTAGTTGGCCTTCCGATCTTGGACTGACGCTTGCCGGTGAAGAAAGCTGCAGCCTGGAATTCCAGTCTTTGTTTTTCTTCCGCCGGTGTGAGGTCAGCATAATATGTGATCGCTTCTGTGTATTGTACCCTGTGATCAAGCAGGGCAGATACTTTGATCACCCATTTCCTGGATTCTGTTTTGATCTCATATTCTTCACCCACCATCACCGGCTTGGATGCTTTTACCGATGTACCCTGCAATTTCACTTTGCCTTTATCACATGCCTCCGAAGCCTGCGACCTGGTTTTGAAGATGCGAATGGCCCAGAGGTATTTGTCGATTCTCAGCTTTTCTTTGTCTGGCATAGTTCAAAATTAAGCAGTGAGCAGTTAGCGGTGAGCAGTAAGCGGTAGGCAGGTCTTTTTTCTGCTTACTGCTATCTGCTCACCGCTCACTGTAAATCACATTTCATCCGCACTCGGCCCGTATACCCCGGGAATTGGTATATCCAGCAAACGCAGGAATACACCCAACTGGGCGCGGTGATGGATATTTTGTCCGAATGCATGACGGATCATGTTGTACTTACTTTCGGTACTGATGATATAATCCCCCTGGCGCATGGTCCATGTATCAATCAATAAATTATCTTCTGTTGCAGCCGCCAGTGCAGTTCTTCCTTTTTCCAGTTCGCGGTCAAAAAGATCAAGAAGCTCCTGGGTGTTTTGGACGTCCGCAGGTTTGTAGTCCATGGTTGCAAAATCGATCTCGGACGTTTTCAAGATCACGTCTGGCCAGGAAGGCAATTCCGCCAGGTGCACGGCAAGTCGCTTCATGCTCATGCTTTTGGGATGTGGCTTCCAGTCAAACTTGTCGTCCGGGATCAGGGCCAGTAATTTCCTGGTGTTGGGATATTCTCCCTCCATTTCTTTCAATAACAACTCTGTGAGATTCATATTTCTATATTTATTAGATCACTATTTCTGCTCACTGCTCACCGCTCACTGCTTACTGCCATTCAATATGCGTTCAAAAAACTCCCAGGTCCTCAACATTTGATCTATCCTTTGCCTGTTGTTGCCACTCCGGGTGATCTCATGTGTAGCACCGGGATGACGAACATATTCAACCTGCTTACCCATCACCTTAAGGCTGCGATAATACTGTTCGCTTCCTATCACACCCGTTCTCAGGTCGTTCTCCCCATGGAAAATGATCACCGGTGTATTCACATTCTGAACATAATTGATTGGTGACTCCCTTTCAAGTATATCATATGTTTTCTTCTCCCAGGGATAACCGCCGAAATAATTTGGTACCAGTCTCCACGCATTGCCTTCGCCGAAAAAAGCCCTCAGATCGTATACACCTCTTTGTGAACATGCTGCTTTGAAGCGGTTATCGTGACCAATGATCCAGGAAGTAAGATAGCCGGCATAAGATCCGCCCGTGATCAACAATTTGGATGTATCGGCCCAGCCTTCCGCCACCGTTTTATCCAGCGAGGTAAGTACATCGCTGGTTGGACCTGCTCCCCAGTCGTTGACATTCGCCCTGAGAAAAGCTTCGGTATATCCACCGCTGCCCCTGGGGTTGCTGTATACCACGCCATAACCTTTGCTGCAGAAATATTGGAATTCATGCCACATGCTGTTTTCGCCAGGCCCCCACATGGCCGAAGGTCCTCCGTGGATCTCCAGCAACAGGGGATATTTTTTTCCCGGTTGGTAGTTAGCAGGTTTCATCACCCAATACTCAACTTCCATGCCGGCATTATTGGTGAAACTGTGTTTCTCAGGTATGCTAAGTTTCTTGTTTTTGATCCAGCTGCTGTTCAGGGTGGTGATGGCTTTCTGATTCTTCATAGAACCGTCTGCTACATACAATTCAAATGGACTTTCTATCGCTGTTTTTACAAATGCGATCCTGTCTTCTTTCACATCAAAGCTGCCGATCCCTTCATCAAGAGAACTAAGTACCGTAACCTGTTTGGTCAGCGGATCAACTCGGTTCAACACTATACCGCCGTTTGATGGTGAAGTGAAATACAGGTATTTATCATTCTTGCTCCAGGTCATTGAATTTTTTGAACGATCATAGGCGATCTGTATGGGTTTTGAACCGGGTTGAAGACTCAATAATTCCAGCACCGGAAAACTATTGAATTGTGTGGCTCCATTCAGGTATGCGATCCATTTTCCAGATGAAGAAACCGATGATCCGCTGTATCTCCTGTCTTTTTCACCGGCCAATTGCTGTAGTCCGGTTCCATCAGTGTTCACGGTCCATATGCCTGAAGTCAAAGACCGGTCAGGCATCTGCGTTGAATCGATATTCACTTCAACTACCATCTTGTTATTGTCTATGAACGATGGATTACTGTAACTGTAGAATCCGCTGGTTACGGCCGTAGCCGTGCCGCCGGGGGCAGCGTTGGTAATGAATATATGATTGATCAGGTATTCGCTGCTGGTGGTAGACTCCTGCTGGAACTGGAGTTTGTTGAACACTTTGGCTTTTTTGTCAGCTTCGTTTTTTGCCAGGTAAGCACGCACTTCTTCCATAGTGCCATCGGGATCTGCTTTTGCTTTGCTTTTAACGAGAAAATTATTTGTCATGCCAGGCTTTTCCATTGAATAAGCGGGTACCCGGCCTGCCTTGTTATAAATGGTGTCGTTAATATATTCCTTCAGCGAAAATGATGAAACATAGGCGATCCTTTTTCCATCGGGGCTCCAAACAGGCCCTGATGCGCCTCTTTTTGCATTGGTCAGTTGCAATGGCTCGCCTCCATTTAAAGAAAGCAGGAAGATCTGGGAATTGCCATCCACTGATCTCACAAATGCCAGGGTATTTCCATCAGGACTCCATGCTGGCTGAGATGCTCCCTCCCTGGAAAAAGTGACCTGCCGTGGAATGCCTGTACCATCAGCATTCGTCATCCAGATCTGGGACTGGTAATTGAATTCATCCGTGTTCTTTTCATCCGGGATGATAGAGGTGACCACATAGGCCAGTTTTTTCCCATCTTCTGTAAGAGCAACATTGCCTATAGAACTGATCTTGAGCAGATCGGTGATCCTGATCAGTTCAGTGCCTTTTTGGGCAAAAGATGAAAAGGTGAATACAAAAACGATGAGGATACAAAGGCCTCTTTTCATGTTGAAAATTTTAAGTAATTGGGAGTGTCGAATTTAAGGGTTTCTGGTATGGATTGATGGGACCTATTGGGTAACTTGCAAAAAAACATTCCATATGTCCAGGCACATAGTCTTCTTATTACTCTTCATTCTTTGTGGATTCGGAACTTCATTTAGCCAGAATATAACCTGGACAAAAGATGGCAGGGGGATGTTGCAGATCGCTGATGGCCAGTTAGTGCGTGTGGATCCCAAAACCGGGTCCAGGGAACTGTTGATCGCCAAAAGCCAGCTGAAGCCGTTGGATGGTAAAGGGCCAATTGATATTGAAGGTTATTCGCTTTCGGAAAATGGTGAATGGGCCTTGATATTCACTAACACGGCCAGGGTTTGGCGTTACAATACAAGGGGAGACTATTGGTTGCTCAATCTGAAGAATAACAAGTTCAGGCAGATCGGGAAAGGCAGGCCAGCTCAAAGCCTGATGTTCGCCAAACTTTCACCGGACGGAAGCAAGGTAGCCTATGTAAGCGAAAAGAATATTTATGTGGAAGACCTGAATTCGGCTGCGGTGAAACAGCTGACCTCTGATGGAAAGGGAAAGCTCATCAATGGCACTTTTGACTGGGTTTATGAGGAAGAGTTTTTCCTTCGCGATGGTTTCAGGTGGTCAACAGACAGTAAGAATATTGCTTATTGGCAGGTGGATGCCAATGGCACCCGGGATTTTTACATGATCAACAATACGGATTCTGTTTATTCCAGACTAGTACCTGTGGAATATCCAAAAGTCGGGCAGCCGATCTCCAGGGTCAAAGTGGGGGTAGTGAATATAACCAACGCCATTACGAAGTGGATGGGCATTCCGGGAGATCCTGGTAAAAATTACCTGGTCAGGCTTGAGTGGACCAATGGAGACGAAGTGATTGTTCAGCAACTTGACAGGAAGCAACAGCAGTCTAATCTCTATCTCTGCAATATGCGCAGTGGAGTTGCCAAAAAGATATACTCGGAAAAAGACGAAGCATGGATAGATATACAGGCTGCCTGGGATGAAGACTACGCTAATGGAGGATGGGACTGGTTGAATAAGGGCCGGGAATTTCTCTGGTCTTCCGAGAAAGACGGGTGGAGACATTTGTATATTATAGACAGGGATGGAAAAGAAAAACTGATCACAAAAGGAAACTATGATGTGATCGATATTGTGAACGTGGATGAAGCGAAAGGGTTCGTTTATTTCATGGCTTCGCCCTATGATGCAACATCATCTTATTTGTATCGGGTAAGTCTGTCTGGAACAGGCGATCCGGAATTGTTGTCACCGGCTTCCCAGAAAGGAACACATAAATATGAGATCTCACCCGGTGCAATATATGCTTATCACCAGTTTTCAAATTACTATACGCCAACAACGGCAGAACTGATCACCCTGGCTGATCACAAAGGATTGAACGGAGAAAATCGTGTAGCCGATGCTGTTAGTAAGGCAGACAGCACCAGTTCTGGCATCAGTTTTTTCAAGGTGAAAACTGCAGATGGCATTGAAATGGATGCCTGGATGCAGAAGCCTGTCGGTTTCGATCCAACAAAAAAATATCCTGTGGTTTTTTATGTCTATACGGAACCCTGGAGACAAACGGTACAGAATCGTTTTGGCGTTGCGGGAGCTGAATTGAGGAATGCAGATTTTTTTAAGAACGGGTATTTGTATGTGAGCCTGGATAACAGGGGCACACCGGCACCAAAGGGACGCAGCTGGAGGAAATCAATATACCAGAAGATCGGGCTGCTGAATATTCATGACCAGGCGATGGGAGCAAAAGAGATCCTGAAACTTCCTTATGCTGATACCAGCCGGGTGGCGGTTTGGGGTTGGAGTGGTGGCGGAACAGCGACCCTTAACCTGATGTTCCAATATCCCGAGATCTATAAAACCGGGATCTCCATTGCGGCAGTGGCCAATCAACTCACCTATGATAATGTATACCAGGAAAGATATATGGGCGATCCATTTGAGTCCCTGGACGTATATAAAAAGGGTTCACCGCTGACCTATGCCCAAAATCTAAAAGGCAATCTGCTTTATATACATGGCACGGGTGACGACAATGTTCATTACCAGAATGCAGAGATGCTGGTGAATGAACTGATCAGGTATAATAAGCAATTCCAGTTCATGCCCTATCCCAATCGTTCCCACGGGATCTATGAAGGTGCTGGAACCAGGCAACACCTTTCTACACTGTTTTCAGAATATATGAGGAAGAATTGTCCGCCGGGGCCGAAGAATTAACGAATTCCGGATTCCGGATTGCGAATTCCGAATTAGTATTTCGAGATTTTATTCAAAATACGCTAATCGGTAATTCGGAATCCGAAATCCGGAATTCAACTGTCTTACGCCATTTCCGCAAAATGCTGATGGAAGTACGGTATGGTTTCGATGCCTTTATAGAAATTGAACAGGTCGTATTTCTCATTGGGAGAATGCAGGTTGTCGCTGTCCAGTCCGAAACCCATGAACACGATCTTTATGCCAAGCTCTTTTTCAAACAAAGCACAAATGGGAATGGAACCACCACCTCTAACAGGAATGGGTTCTTTCCCGAACGTGTCTTTAACAGCAGCGGCAGCAGCCTTGTAAGCTGATGAATCTATTGGCGTCATATAGGGTTCGCCGCCGTGATGTTCCATCACTTTTACAGTCACACCTTCGGGCGCGATCTTTTTAAAATAATCCAGTAAGATTTCGGTGATCTTAACTGATGATTGGTTTGGTACCAACCTTGCAGAAACCTTAGCTGTGGCCTTTGAAGGCAAAACAGTTTTTGATCCTTCGCCCGTATATCCACCCCAGATGCCATTCAGCTCCAGCGTAGGACGAATCCCTGTTCTTTCATTGGGTGTATAACCTTTTTCTCCCCAGAGCGCATTAACGCCAAGGTCTTTTTTGTATTCAGCTTCATTAAAGGGCGCTGCACCCAGTTTTTTTCTTTCTTCAGGTGTAGCCTCAACCACATCATCATAAAATCCCGGAATGGTGATATGATTGTTTTCGTCGTGGCAGGAAGCGATCATTTTCGCCAGGATAGTGATCGGGTTTGCTACTGCACCGCCATATACACCGCTATGCAGATCGCGGTTGGCACCAGTCACTTCTACTTCAATATAGCTGAGACCACGTACCCCAACATCGATGGATGGATTTTCCATACTGATCATGGAAGTGTCGCTGATCAGGATCACATCCGCTTTGAGTTGTTCCTTATTGGAAGCTACAAATTTGCCAAGGTTGGGAGACCCAACTTCTTCTTCACCTTCTATGCAGAATTTGATATTGGTGGTCAGGGTTTTTGTTTTCACCATCGTTTCCAGGGCTTTCACGTGCATATAGAACTGCCCTTTATCATCACAAGAACCGCGGGCATAGATCTTCCCGTCTTTTATCACCGGCTCAAACGGGCCGCTTTTCCATAACTCGAGCGGGTCAGCTGGTTGAACGTCGTAATGTCCATATACCAGTACGGTAGGCTTGGAAGGGTCTATGATCTTTTCGCCATACACAATGGGATGTCCTTCAGTAGGGATGATCTCAGCCATGTCTGCACCCGCTTCCAGAAGTCTCTGTTTGACAGCTTCCGCACATTTAACCATATCGTTTTTATGTTCAGTACGGGCACTTACAGAAGGTATTCTGAGCAGTTCAAGCAGTTCTTCTAAGAATCGGTCTTTATTCTTGTCCAGGTAATCTTTCCAGGCTTTCATCATTAAAAATTTGAGGGCCTAAGATAGGCAATTAGCGAATTGGCTAATTGGCGAATTGGCTGATTGTAGTCATTTATTGCATTTCCCACATTCATTCATCACATTTCCCACATTTATCACATTCATCACATTATAGACCAGCCCAATGCAGAGCATTGGGCTGGTCTATAATTGGCTCAGCCTTTGCCAGAACCTTCTACACAAGTGGTAGTCGGACCAGCAAAGGCTGATATAGCGTGCAATCGTTTACAAATATATGGGGAACGCTGCTTCTAATTTTGTTAAATGAAACTAATTTTTTTTCACAAATTATTGAATGCTAATGTTTAATAGTCTACCTGATCGCAGGAGTGATTTTTCTCTTCATTATAACGACGATCCCGAAAGGAATAATATACAGAAGTGCAATAAAAAGAAGTAAAAATTTGGTGGATGCAAAGAAGGTGGTAAGGATCGCTGTCAGATCATTATACCATCCATACGTAGCCAGGAACATCAGTATATTTTCAAACACATCGAACAGCCCCGCGATCAATGAGAAAAATGCCAGTAGAACACCAGCGGTAGCAGCCTTGCCATGCATGCGCACGGATATGCTGCCCGCCAGTGTGTAAAAAAGCATGGAATAGAAAAGGATGAAGAAAAAATCAATCAAAATATTCTGCCTGGTTTTGGCGATCAGTCCGTCGGCGGCAAAACCATCCAGTACTTCAGCCGTAGCTTTTGCAGACGGTGCGATCTCCAGCGAAACAATGCCTTTAGGTGAGTAAGAACGGATCAGGTCTGCTCCCTGGATCCTCAATACCAGGAAAAAGAACAGTGTTGCTCCAAGCAGGAATAGTTTGATCTTGATATTGATCATATGGCAGACTGGAATCTTTGCTGAACATAGTCCCAGTTCACAAGCTTCCACCAGCTCTCAATATAATCAGCCCTTTTATTCTGGTATTTAAGATAATAGGCATGTTCCCAAACATCGAGCCCCAGTACAGGGATTCCTTTGATTTCGGATACATCCATCAATGGATTATCCTGGTTGGGCGTTGAACCTATTTTCAGTTTTTTCCCGTTGTCTACATACAGCCATGCCCAACCGCTGCCAAACCTGTTTTTGCCGGCGTCCGTGAATTGAGTCTTCATGGCATCGAATGATCCGAAATCCCTGGTGATGGCTTCTATCAGCTTGCCGGATGGATTTCCTCCGCCATTGGCTTTCATACATTTCCAGAACATTTCATGGTTGAAATGGCCTCCGCCATTGTTCCGCATTTTGGCAGAGTACCTTGAGATACCAGCCAGCAGTTTTTCAACCGGAACAGAATCGGGTACGCCTTCTGCTTTTGCTGCATCTTTTAAATTGGTGGAATATGCTGCTGCATGTTTGGTATAGTGTATCTCCATGGTCTTCGCATCGATCATGGGTTCCAGTGCAGCATAATCGTAGGGTAGTGGTGCCTGGTCAAATGGGGATTTCTGATTGGCAAATGAAGCAAGTGGAACAGAGCCCGCTGCAGTAACCAGAATACCTGCCTTACTAACGTCTTGGATGAATTTTCTTCTTTTCATAACCGTGTATTTGTACTATATAAATGTAACGATTATGCATCATGCCGATTGACTAATTTTTTTATCCTGCGGAACGTCCGGTAATAAAATTCCTGGTTGAAGAGTTGAGAGTCGTGCATGGCTTTATACGTGAGGAAAAGGCCAATGGGTATGAGGATCATTGTTGAGAACCACATTCCGGTCATAGGTGTGAGCGTGCCGTTCTCACCCCATTTCTGTCCAAACATATTGAGCAAATGGAAGATGAGGAAAAATATTACGGCTACTACTAACGGCATCCCAAGGCCGCCTTTTCGAATGATCGAACCCAGCGGTGCACCGATCATGAACAAGACCATGCAGGCAAAAGCCAATGCGAATTTCTTATGCCACTCTACCAGGTATTTCCTGTTCTGCGTCATCTTTGATTTGTATTCTTCATTGATCAGGTCAATGGACGACTTCATCAGGTTGGTCTTGTCAACAAACCTGGAATAAGTAGTGGTAACTGCAGAGTCAGGAAGTTGCTGGTAGTAATTCCTGATACTGTCCGGTATGTTCAGTTTCGCATCGGTCCATCCACTGTCCAACAGCTTGCCGGTAGAGAGGTAACCGGTCACCTCCCTGCGGAATCTTTCCGGCATCCCTTTTTTGATGCTCCTGGTGATCGAATCTGAATACCTGCTTAACTGGGTTGTGTTGAGCATCATGCCCTGGTCTTTGAATGCAGAGTCCGGCGTTTTGCCCATACCAAAACTGCTCAGGTCAAATGCTTTTTTATATTCTTTGAAACGGATGCGTATATAATCAGTTTCTTTTGTGTTATAACCTCCTCTTTCTTCATATCTCCATCCGTTCTGCAGATGGAATTCCATGAACTTCTTATCATCACTGATACTCATTCTTCCTTTTTCAGCAATGATGATATTGTCCTGCAGGCGATAATCATTCTGGTAAATGATCACATCATAGATCCCGTTCCCGTCTTTATCTTTTTTACCCACTTTGATGGCATAGTTGGGCAGTTTATCGTAAAAGATACCCTCCTTGATATCAAATGCAGGTTTGGCCACCCTGATATCCCACAGCATGGTGACGAATTTAAGATTGGCTACAGGTATCACATAATTGGCGAGGGCGAAAGATATCCCGCACAGTAAAAGCGTTGTGAAGATCAATGGCTGCATGAACCGCAGCAGGGGGATACCTGCGGATTTGATGGCCACCAGTTCATAGGTTTCTCCAAGATTCCCGAACGTCATGATGGATGAGATCAGTACGGCCAGGGGCAGTGCAAGTGTTATGGTAGACACAGTAACGTAGCCGGTTAAACGAAGAATGGAAGTGGCTTCCAGTCCCTTGCCCACCAGGTCGTCAATATATTTCCAGAAAAACTGCATTACCAGCACAAACATGGTAATGAAGAAAGTGGCCACAAAAGGGCCAATGAAAGATCGTAATATCAGTTTATCCAGTTTCTTAAACACAGAGATTGGGGTAACTTTATAAAATGGACGTGGCAAAATTAGCACTTTCGGAAGAGGAACTCAGGTTAGTAATGGATCCCGGCATTATTTTAACAAAGAACGCGATCATTGCGAAAGTCTATGATCTTTTCGGGGAATTGGCTGACCAGATGCGGAAAGATCTTATTCTTCCGGCAGAAGTGGCCACTATCTCTCCCAAAATATCCAAAGGTGAATCTTACCAGGGCCTGCCTTATGTGATGCTGGATTACCCCAGGTATTTCACAGCTGACCATGTGCTTGCCCTGCGCACATTTTTCTGGTGGGGAAATTTTTTCAGTGTCAACCTGCACCTGAAAGGTAAATACCAGGAACTCTACCGATCTACCCTGGTCAGGCATTTTGAATTACTGGCCTCTAAGGAATATGCCATAGCAGTAAGTGCAGATGAGTGGCAGCATCATACGGGTTCAGACGAATTCAGGCAACTCATCACTATGGATGAGAATGAATTCGCAGACCTTGTCAGTTCGCACCCGTTCATCAAATTATCACGGAGTTTCAGCCTGGATCAATGGCATAACATGGATATCCTGCTCCAGGGTTCTCAACTGGAGCTGGGCTCGATCATCGGATTGATCACTACCTGAAAAGCTTTAATTGCCCAGGCGATGCAGCAGGTCGTTCACCTGGAAATCCCATAGCCTTTTCTGGTCGGCTATTTCTTTTTTCTCTGCAAAATCGCGGATCTGCAGAATGGTCTGGTTGGACACCTCTGCTTTTTCAATGCGGAATTCGAAGTATTCATTCTTGGGTGCATGAAGCCAATGAAAGCGGATAGATTTGTCCAGTTCCGTCTCAAGCACCTGTGCACGGTCCGTAGTGCCGTTCCATGTGAAGCTGAAAACCTGGTCTCGTTCGTCCACTTTATCTGCAAACCATTCCTGCAATCCGGCAGGGGTGGAGAGAAATTCATATAGGATAGAGGGAGAGCACCTCACAGAATATTCAAGCGTAAAAAGTTGTTTACTCATCAGTTGGTGTTAACGCAGAGACACAGAAAAAAATTCACACAGAGACTCTCTGCGTCTCTTAACTTACTGCGTCTCTGTGTATTGTTGCAATAATAGAAAATTAATATTAGCCTCAAAATAAATTTTTAACGGGAGGCCAATGGTTAAATCAACATGAATATGAGGCTATTACAACAGGCGGCAATACTTAACCTCCTGATATTAAGTGCCTTAGCCCGATTTTTTTTGTAATGATGTCAAATTCCCATAAATTGCTGTAAAGCAATATCCCCGGAAAATAGTCGTTTAAGGAGGTAGCCCGTTAGTAGCAAATTATATAGACGGTAATTCATCCTTAAAATTATGCTTTAACTATGAGCATGCGCCAACTAAAGATCTCGAAATCGATCACCAACCGGGAATCCCAGAGTCTGGAGAAGTACCTGCAGGAGATCGGGAAAGTTGATCTGATCACACCTGAAGAAGAGGTTAAACTTGCTATTCGCATCAAGCAAGGTGACCTCAAAGCCCTTGACCGCCTTACCAAGGCCAATCTCCGTTTTGTTGTTTCTGTAGCAAAGCAATACCAGAACCAGGGATTATCATTGCCCGACCTGATCAACGAGGGTAATCTCGGCCTGATCAAAGCGGCACAGCGTTTCGACGAAACCCGCGGTTTCAAATTCATATCTTATGCAGTGTGGTGGATACGCCAGAGTATTCTGCAGGCCCTGGCCGAACAGTCCAGGATCGTGCGTCTGCCCCTGAATAAAGTGGGTTTGACCAACCGGATCAATAAAGCTTATCAGCAACTGGAGCAGGAGTTCGAACGCGAACCATCTGCCGAAGAACTGGCCGATCTGCTGGAACTGGATACAGAAGAAGTAGCAGCCACCCTGGGGATGTCTGCACGCCACGTGAGTATGGATTCTCCGATTTCTGAAGGAGAAGACAGTACCCTGGTGGATGTGATGTCAAATCCCAATGCTGAACTGGCTGATGAACAGATCGCCAACAAAGACTCCCTTAAACTAGAGATCGAAAGATCATTGAATACGCTCACAGAACGCCAGCAGGAAGTGATACGCTATTTCTTCGGCATCGGGATAGACCATCCCATGAGCCTGGAAGATATAGGTGAAAGATTCTGTCTTACCCGTGAAAGGGTGCGCCAGATCAAGGACAAGGCGATCAACAGGCTTAGGAATGCCTCACGCAGTAAATTGCTGAGAAGTTACCTGGGGTCTTAAATTGGCCAATTAGCTAATTGGTAGTAATTTTGCATCTTATTAAGTGAACATACCCTGTTCACTTTTTTTATTGCGGGGGAAAATGCAAAATCATGTTTGAAAATTTAAGTGATAAGCTCGAATCGGCCTTTAAACAGCTGAAAGGTGAGGGCAGGATCAATGAACTGAATATCGCCAACACGGTGAAAGAGATCAGGCGAGCCCTGGTTGATGCCGACGTGAATTTCAAGATCGCCAAGGAATTCACTGACAAGGTGAAGGATAAAGCTACTGGTGAGAAGGTACTGACGGCGATAAGTCCCGGCCAGTTGATGGTCAAGATCGTCAAGGATGAGCTTACAGAGCTCATGGGAGGTACAGAGAGCAGCTTCAATGCCAACGGAGCTCCCGCGGTGATCCTGATCGCCGGATTACAGGGTTCGGGTAAAACAACATTTTCCGGTAAGCTGGCCAATTACCTTAAATCCAAAGGCAAATCGCCACTACTGGTGGCCGGTGACGTTTACCGTCCTGCCGCCATAGATCAGTTGCAGGTATTGGGTTCCCAGATCAATGTAGACGTATATAGCGACCTGGAAAACAAGAACCCTGTGGCGATCGCAGAAGCTGCGATCAAGGAAGCCCGTGCCAAAAACAAGAATGTTGTAATAATTGACACCGCTGGTCGTTTAGCAGTTGACGAAGCGATGATGACCGAAGTGGCCAACATCAAGGCGGCCGTAAATCCACAGGAGATCCTTTTTGTAGTGGATAGTATGACGGGCCAGGATGCGGTGAATACGGCTAAAGCGTTCAACGACAGGTTGGATTTCACGGGCGTGGTACTGACCAAGCTGGATGGTGATACCCGCGGTGGTGCAGCGCTTTCCATAAAATATACGGTTCAGAAACCGATCAAGTTCGTGAGCAGTGGGGAAAAACTGGATACCCTGGACGTGTTTTATCCCGAGCGTATGGCGCAAAGGATACTGGGAATGGGTGATATCACCACCCTGGTAGAAAAAGCCCAGGCTCAATACGATGAAGAACAGGCCAGGAAACTGGAAAAGAAGATCAGGAAGAACCAGTTTGATTTCCAGGACTTTCTCGATCAGTTACAACAGATTAAGAAAATGGGTAATCTGAAAGACCTGATGGGTATGATCCCGGGTGTGGGTAAGGCGATGAAAGACGTGGATATCAGCGACGATGCGTTTAAGGGGGTAGAAGCGATCATTAAGTCGATGACTCCTTTTGAGCGGTCTAATCCGGATATCATTGACATGAGCCGTAAAAAGCGGATTGCGCAGGGTTCAGGCAAGGACATCAGTGATGTGAACCAGTTCATGAAGCAGTTTGAACAGATGAGGCAAATGATGAAGATGATGAACAAAATGCCCATGGGAGGGCGTTTAGGGATGGGCCGGAATTAATTTTGCAAAACCTTTGTACTTTTGTTTTGAAAAATAGGCCGTGAAGGTTATCTTCGCAGCCTCGAAATTTTGAAATCACTATTTATTAACAACCCACAAAAAATTTCTATTTTTTATGGCTGTAAAGATCAGACTCCAACGCCATGGGAGTAAAAAACGACCCTTCTACTTTATTGTAGTAGCAGACGCAAGAGCGCCACGAGATGGCAAATTCATCCAGAAAATCGGAACCTACAATCCACTGACCGTGCCTGCCACCGTGCAGATCGATCGTCAGAAAGCCCTTGAATGGCTTCACAAAG
>DATGXN010000312.1:0-8356 GCA_035298945.1 Chitinophagaceae bacterium
TAAATACTGTAGGTGTTTTGTATCCATATCCACCGCCAATGCGCATAGTTAAATGTGATGAAAAACGCATCATGGCAGAAGCCCTGGGTAATATTTCAAAGCCATAATCTTTTACGTAGTCTCCACGCAGGCCAGTCTCCAGGGTCAGAAACTTGTTGATTGTCCATTCGTTCTGGATGAAAAAGCCATAAGTGTTATAATGGTAATCCAATAATGGTTCGGTAGTTTCCTGTGATTCGGAAAAATCATCGGTCAGAATATTCGCTCCAACCACCCAGGTCATTTTCTTACCGATATTATTATATGTAAATTCAGAAAAGCTGGATTGCTGTAATCCGCTGAATTGGTAATCTGGGATGGTTATTTTCCTGGAAAAGCGACTATAGCTGTTCTTGAAGTTTAAAGTATTATGATCATTGAGGTGATGGGTAAGGCCAAGTTGGGTAGTAAATCTGTCTGTGTAATTCTTTTCGTAGTACCCATCCACGTCTTCCTTGATATAATCCATGGAACCACCTGTGCGGTCTTCAGTGATAAAACTGAAACCGATATTGGCGGTGGTCTTATCCCCATAAAAATAAAGCTTGGGATTAATGGTATAGCGTTCAAACTTTGGAATGGCGGTAAGGCCGATATCGGCAGGGTCGTAAGGATGACCTGAATTTCTTGAACCAAAAATGGTAAGACCCAGCTTACCATATTTCTCGCTATAATATCCGCTCAGGTCCAGTCCTTTCGCTGAGGTTGCATTTGCCATGAAACTCAGTTCCCGTTCTTCTGTTGGCAGTTTGGATACCAGGTTCACCAATCCGGCTATCGCACCCCCGCCGTACAGCGTGGAAGAAGAACCTTTGATCACTTCTACCTGTCTGAGATCCAATGGGGCTATCTGCATGATGCTCAGGCCACCTGAAAAGCCCGCATATAAAGGGAAGCCATCCCGTAGTATCTGGGTATATCGGCCGTCTAAACCCTGTATGCGGATGCTTGAGTTATACGAAGTGGCAGAGGTTTGTTGGGTTTGAATGCCGGTACTCTCATTGAGCAACATCCGGATATCTCCCGGTTTCATGTTTCCTTTTTCTGCAAGCTCTTCACCACTGATCACTTCGATCCGGGTTGGGTTATTAGCGATTGTTCTGCTTGTTCTTGTGGCTTCGATAACGATATCTTCTTCATGTTCCTCCCCGGCTTCCTGTAAGAACACTTCAACTGGTTCATTGTTGAGCGGGGGGAGTTTTACGGTGATTTGTTTTTCCCAAAAGCCCACAAATGATACTATTATGATGTAAGACCCTTCAGCGATATTATTAAAGCGGGCAAGTCCGCTGCTATCCGCTGCTGTCGACATTCGTAATGAAGGAATGGAAACAGTGGCACCGGATAGCGGTGCATTATTCGTTGAATCCCTGATTAAAAAACTGATTGAGTGTTGACCCTGGGAAGACAAGAAAGAGAAAAACAATAAAAGGGTGAAGATTGCCTTTCTCATTCAGGTGTAATATGACATTGATTATTTTCCAATTTAAAGATAAAAGTAAAGAAGAAGTTGTTACCGTACGGCAATATGATGTTAAGCCGCCCGATTATATTAAGGCAGACTGAAAAATAAATTTTTCTACATTTGTTGTTCTGTCCTCAATCTTGTCTTGGTGTATGCGCAAGGTATGTGATGAGATTCCAAACAATTAACCAGCCTGCTCTTTAATAAATAAAAAAGCCAAGAATGATCACAGTCATAATTCCAGCTTTAAATGAAGAAGCGACAGTAGGGAAAGTTGTCAGACTTGCCAAAAATGATCCCCAGGTTACTGAGGTAATAGTTGTGGATGACAAATCGATGGATAATACCGTTGAAGAAGCAAGGACGGCAGGTGCTAAGGTAATTACCAGCACCAAATTAGGTAAAGGAGCGTCCATGAAGGATGGCATATTAGTGGCAAGGAATGAGATCATTGCATTCCTTGATGCTGACATCACCACCTACCCTGAAGATGTGATCGCAAAACTTACTTCAGCCATTGTAAGCAATGAGGTTGATTTTGTAAAATCCTATTTTAACCGCCAGGCTGGCAGGGTGACGGAATTGGTGGCAAAGCCATTGCTTTCCATTCTTTATCCAAGCTTTCCCAAATTCCGCCAACCATTAAGCGGTATGATCGCCGGAAGAAAACAGTTATTTGAAAAATGTGATTTTGAAGAAGGATATGGCGTTGACATTGGAATACTCATAGACATGTACAATCTGGGAGCGAGGATCTTGGAAACAAGTATTGGCAACATTGAAAACAGGATGCAGCCATTGGAGCAGCTTGGCAAAATGAGCCGCGAAGTAGCCAGAACAATTTTAAAGAAATCCAGGAGTATTGATATTCAGAACCTGGAGACTTTTGAGAATATCCAGGTGATCAGGGAACAGATGGAGTTCGCCATCCGTGAAAATCTGATGTCTCTTAAGAAAATTGCCATGTTTGATATGGATAATACCATCTTACGGGCAAGTTTTATCAATACGGCTGCGGCTGAGTTTGGCTTTAAAAAAGAACTCGTTGATATTGTCATTAATAATAATAATCCTTTCATCCGCACAAAAATGATTGCCCGGTTGCTGAAAGGCAGATCGATCAGTGATTTATTGGCAATTGCAGACAAAATTGAAGTGACGCCCAATTTAGCGGAGACTGTCAGAGAGCTGAAACAACAAGGCTATATTACCGGTATTATCAGCGACAGTTATGATTGCATTACCAACCACCTGAAAAACAAATTCGGGTTTGATTTCACCATCTCTAATGAACTGGAGTTTTCAAGGAGTGTTGCAACCGGTGAGGTAAAAATACCTTCATTCTTTTTACTGGATGAGATGAGTAAGTGCAAGCATGATTACTGCAAATTGAATGCCCTGATCAAGATCTGCGATAAATATGATGTTGAACTGAAAAATACCCTGGTTGTTGGTGATGGGGAGAATGACATTTGCTGTATAAAAAAAGCTGGGATAGGAATTTCATTCTGCTCTACCAATCATTATGTTGATTCGGTTGCTGATTATATAATCAAAGAGCCCGACTTTGGCCAATTACTTCCTATCTTAAATTAATTCAGATAGCTTGCTGTTTTTCAGACCATAGTATTTAATCCAATAAAAGTATAGTGATCTATTTCAAAAATCTTTACCAAACCATCATCCAGCTTCTCAGATCACGATTAAGCAGAATGCAAATGATGATGGTGATTGCCACTTTAGTCGGGTTTGTGTCTGGGATCATTGCTGTACTGCTTAAAACCATTGTGCACTATATCCAGACCTGGGTAAAGGAAGTGCCTTTATCAAATCTCCTGTTTTTGTTGTTGCCAACCCTGGGCCTGGTGATTTCATATTTCCTGGTGTCTCATTTTTTCGGAGGTCAGATAGAGAAAGGCATCGCGATGGTTTTAAGGGCCATTGCAAGACGATCATCATTTATTCCTTTAAAACATACTTATCTGCATGTAGTCACCAGTTCAGTAACAGTGGGGCTAGGAGGTTCTGTAGGTTTGGAAGCACCCATAGTAGCCACAGGTTCAGCGGTGGGATCAAATATTGCCCGCATAAGCGACCTGAATTACCAGGAGCGAACTCTTCTTATTGCCTGCGGTGCTGCTGCCGGAATTTCCGCTGTTTTCAACGCGCCGGTGGCCGGGGTCATTTTCGCTGTTGAAGTTTTACTGACGGAAACTGTGGTCAGTTATTTTATTCCGTTGATCATTTCTTCTGTTGTGGGGGCCCTGTGTTCAAAAATTATCCTGGCGGAATCTTTCCTTTTTAATTTTGTATTGAGACAATCGTTCAACTACACTAATGTTCCCTTTTATATCATCCTGGGTATTCTTGCCGGGTTTGTTTCGCTTTATTATGCCAGGGTCTTCAAAGGCACAGAGAAAAAAATACATAGCTGGAAGATGAATGGGTACCTGAAAGCTTTATTTGGCGGGCTTTTGCTGCTGTTGATATTTTTTGTTTTCCCGAATTTATTTGGCGAGGGCTACGGTAGTGTAAAATTATTGGCTAATTCATCATTCAATCAATTTTCTGACAATACTACATTGTTGTCTAAACTGGGACCAGATTGGGGCATTATTGTATTCGCCGCCCTCATTGTCATTTTCAAGCCGATTGCGGCCGGCATCACTATAGGCAGCGGGGGTAATGGCGGTAATTTTGCACCCTCATTGTTCACCGGGGCCTACCTGGGTTTCTTTTTTGCTAAATTATTGAACAGCACACCCTGGATAAAAATGCCGGTGGGAAACTTTACCCTTGTTGCTATGGCCGGGGTCCTGAGCGGAGTGATGTATTGTCCACTGACTTCAATTTTTCTGATCGCAGAAGTCACTAATGGATATGAGTTGTTTATTCCACTCATGCTGGTTTCGTCGATATCTTTTTTTATTGTGAAGTCGTATGAGCCTTTTTCGATGGAAACTAAAAAACTTGCCATGGAAGGAGAAATATTCACTCCTAAAAAAGAGAGAAATATTCTTACATCGATAAAACTTGCTGATATATTACAGGACAAATATGAAAGTATCAGTATTGACAAGAAACTTGAGGACCTTATTGAAGTAATGAAAAAAAGCGAGAAGAATATCTTCGCCATCATAGATGAAAAAGAGCGTTTTGTGGGGATCATTGAATTAAATGATATCAAACAGAAGTTGTTTCAGCCTGAAAAATACAGTAAGATCTCAGTTGGCTCTCTCATGAAAAAGCCATCTGCGGTATTGCAGCAGGATCAGGATATGCATTCGGTCATGGAAAAATTTGATATGACGCAAAGTTGGTATTTGCCGGTGCTGGATGGCGACAGGAAATTCATAGGATTTATCTCAAAGACAAAGTTGTTCAATAAATACAGGGAGATCTTGGGTGGGCAGGGAGATCTGTATGATGAAGTAAAGATGTAAAAAAGGCCATCTCAAATGCAGAGATGGCCTTTTTGATATTGTTATTGTAAAGACTTATGCTTTGCTGACCTTTTTAATTTCGATCACATCATCTTTTAAATCTCCTTCAATGGTCACTTTCTGGCCAATGAATTCTTCCACTTTCTTTGGGTCGGTTATCTTATACATTTTATCGCCCACTACCAGCACGGTAGCCTTGCCATCTTTAATGCATTTTTTAGCGCAATCAGCATGACCTTCATTGGCAGACTTCACACCGCAATGGTCGTCACTGATGATACCGGTCCATTTTCCTTTCTCAGTAGCATTACCGAGAATGACGAAAAACACCATTAGTAGAGAGAGGAGATACTTTTTCATGACTTTTAGTTTGTAGTAATTTACCAAAAATCTCATTAGAATGAGCCAATCCATCGGCCAGCCTTTCCGTGATCGGTTATTCCATAGGTTGTTCCCGGGAAAGTGATTATTATTGTTATACAACGCCGCAACATGTATACCAAACTGCTTCAGATCTCAATGTTCATGATCATGGCATTCACTGTACAAGCCCAGGAAGCCATATTCAGGCCGAATGACATCATTTCCCCGGAAATAGGCAGCGACAAAAAAGTGACTTTCAGGGTATATGCACCGTATGCGAAAGTTGTGAAGGTATCCGGAGACTGGCTGCCGCCTGAAGGATTCATGCCTGGCTCGGCAGACATGACCAGGAATGATAAAGGGGTATGGACATACACTACAGGCGTACTTGCCCCGGAGCTGTATAGTTATTCATTCCTGGTGGACAGCTTCCGGGTGGCAGATCCCAGCTATCCTTTCCAGGTCCGGGATGTGGCAACCGTATCCAATATTTTCATTGTAGGTGGGCCGCAGGCCGATCTCTATAAGGTCAATAAGGTCCAACACGGTTCAGTGACCAGGAGATGGTATTCATCGCCAGGTATCGGCAGTGAACGCAGGCTCACTGTATATACACCGCCGGGCTATGAAACCTCGAAAGAAAAATACCCGGTGCTCTATCTTTTGCATGGAGCAGGTGGTGATGAAGAGGCATGGATCACACTGGGCAGAACGGCACAGATCCTGGACAACCTGATAGCCTCCGGCAAGGTCAAGCCTATGATCGTGGTTATGCCGAATGGTAATGTGTCACAGGATGCAGCGCCCGGAGAAGACAGCAAAGGTTTCTATAAGCCCCAGTTCATGTCTCCCGGAACCATGAATGGTAAATACGAAGAAACTTTCACAGACATTATCAAATTTGTAGAGTCATCTTACCGGGTGAAAGCTGATAAGGCCAACAGGGCTATTGCCGGGCTTTCTATGGGTGGATTTCATACCCTGCATATATCCCGTTATCATCCCAATACATTTGACTACATGGGATTGTTTTCAGCAGCTATCATGCCGAGGGACACCACAGCAAAGATCTACCAGGGGATTGATGCCACTCTTGCCAGACAGAAGGCAAACGGATATAAATTGTATTGGATAGGCTGCGGTAAAGATGATTTTCTGTATAAGTTCAATGCAGACTACCGTGAAAAGTTGGACAAGTTGGGAATGAAATATGTTTACCGCGAAAGTGAGGGAGGACATACCTGGCGTAACTGGAGAGTGTATCTCAGTGAGTTCACTCCATTGCTGTTCAAATAAATTTATAGCGTACTCACCATTTCCACATCTTCCTCTTCTGTTATTTCCAGGGAAGCTTTTTGCGTGATGATCTTTCTTCCAAGGAAAAATATCGTTGCCGCGGATAATGCGCAGAAAGCCATCACACCCGTCATGGGAAGCATGGTACGATTATGTAAAAGCCCTACCAGTCCTGAAGTACAGGCCCCAATGCCCATCTGTATGGCACCCATCAACGCCGAAGCTGATCCGGCATTATGGGCGAACCGGGCCAGTGAAAGCGCAGAGGAGTTTGGGAAGATGAAGCCCTGGCAAAACAAAAAGCAGAAAACAAGAAAAGTGGTGAGGGTGAAATTTGTCCATCCTGCCAAAGAAACGATCACCAGCAGAAGACCGATGATGGTTTGACTGGCCGTGGCTACCCTGATGATCTGCTCACTGGAATTATTTTTCAAAGCCAGGTTATTGAACTGGCTGGCACTGATGATCCCTATGGCTATGATGGCAAAGATCCATCCATACTGCTTTTCAGTAAGGCCAAAAAGTTCCATGAACACAAAAGGCGAACCACTGATATATGCATAAAGACCTGCTGAAGAAATTGCCCCAGTAAGGGCATAGGTATAAAACTGCGGTTGCCTGATCACATCAACATAGTTCCTGATAATGGCAGCGGGCTTCAGGGAAAAAGAAGGATCGGGTTTCTTGCTTTCCGGTAATAGGAAATAGATCCCCAGCAGAATGATCACCCCGATCATCAAAAGCATGATGAACACGTAACGCCAGCCAAGCACAGCCGTCACATAGCCGCCTGTTGTTGGAGCCAGTATGGGAGAGATGGCTACCACCAGCATCAGCGTAGAGAATATTTTGGCATTTTCTTTTGACTCGAACAGGTCTCTTACTATGGCCCTGGCAGCCACCATACCTGCGCATCCTCCCAGTGCCTGGAGCAACCTGAATATGATCAGCGAATCGATGGATGCTGCTGCCGCGCATCCCAGGGATGAAATGAGATAGATGATCATCCCAACATAGAGCGGCTTTTTTCTGCCATACCTTTCGAGCAAGGGGCCATAGATCAATTGCCCTGCAGAAATGCCGATGAAAAAGCTGGAAAGCGAAAGCACAACTTTGGAAACCGATGTATCCAACCCTTTGGCAATATCAGGGAAGGCGGGCAGGTACATGTCAATCGAGAAGGGTCCAATGGCCGTAAGCAGACCCAATATCAGGATAACGTATGATCTTTTGTTTTTGACTTGACTGTCCATGCCTATGTATTAAAGATAAGCAGGAAGAGTTCTGAATCAGACGACCTCGTCATACATTTATAAATCTTTTCAAATGAATTTCTATGTATAAGCAATTTATAACCGGGGTAACATTCATGATGTTCTGTTTGCCATGCATGCTCTTGGCACAGAAAGAAACAAAGCTTGATCTGTTTGAATTGCAGAATAAGGGGAAGCTTGTTGTAGTAAGTAGAACAGTTGCAGCTGTGGAAGAAGGAGGGAGGAAATTTATCAGGGTGTCGGAAAATAATGATGAAGGACTGGTTTGGCTGCCAGTTGAACCGTTCAGTTCAGGCAAGATTGAAATTCTTATGCGTGGTAAAGATGTGCTGCAGAGGAGTTTTGTGGGTATTGCTTTTCATGGACTGAACGACAGTACTTATGATGCGGTATACTGCAGGCCCTTCAATTTCTTTGCGCAGGATTCAGTAAGAAGGATACATGCCATCGAATACATCGCTCACCCGATCTATACA
>DATGXN010000313.1:0-18041 GCA_035298945.1 Chitinophagaceae bacterium
TATTCGTTTATCCATGCCCGTTACCAGCATAGAACAATCCTCAGAAATGGTGACTGTGAGATGCCGGGAAGAACAATTTACCGGTAAGAAGGTCATTCTGGCCATACCTCCTCCTATGTTGTCCAGGATCGATTTCCTGACCCCGATATCTGCCGGAAGAAAACAGTTATGGCAAAGAATGCCGATGGGTGCGGTATGGAAATGCTATGCCATCTATCCGGAACCATTCTGGAGAAAAAAAGGCCTGAATGGTGTGGTGGCTTCGGATGAAGGCTATGCAAGGGTGGTATTTGATAACTCTCCTTACGACGCCAGCAGGGGCATCCTGATGGGATTTGTGCTGGCCGATGAAGCCCGTGCCCTGAGTACATTGAACGAAGCAGAAAGGAAAGATGCCATCCTGGGATCTTTCGTAAAATATTATGGGCCAGAAGCTGCGCAACCGCTGATCTATATGGACCAGACCTGGGTGGAAGAAGAATGGAGCCATGGTTGTTATACGGCGTTTATGGGTCCGCATACCATGACCTCCCTCGGCAAACTGTTAAGAGTACCCGAAGGCCACCTGCATTTTGCCGGAACAGAAACGGCAGAAGAATGGAATGGATATATGGAAGGCGCCGTGAGGGCCGGGGAGCGGGAGGCGAGGCGCATCATCGGGCAGGGGTAAATTGCAGGCGAGAGGCGAGAGGCGAGAGGCGTGAGGCGAGAGAAGTGACAACCCCGCATACTCTCGCCTCTCACCTCTCACCTCTCGCCTCTCATCTCACGCCCCTCGCCTCTCGCCTTGTATTTCAAAACGCTTCCCTTAAATTGCGGTTTGCATATGAAGAAATTTTTCAGCATACTCACCACAGCGATCCTTCTCCTGGTGGGTATATATTTTCTCTGGTCGGCATTGGGAAGAACACCTACCCCGCCGGATGTCAAACTTCATCTCGACAGTACCTATGTACTGAACTCAGATTCAGGCAGAGGCAATGTGATAGGCATCAATGCGTATATGGTGCCGGATGATTATGCCAGCAAAGACCATTTCTTCGCTAAGCTGGACGGCTACATGCAGGTTGGGAAAGACAAGAATTGGTTCAACACAAAATCAGTGGTGATATTCCCGGAATATATCGGGGCCTGGCTTGTGGTGGAGGGCGAAAAAAAATCAGTGTATACCAAACCTACCATTGATGAGGCGCTGACCGGATTCGTATTGTCCAACTTCTTTTCTTATATCCGCTCCTGGTTCATGTCGCCCGATTCTGCGCAGGATAAAGTGAAACACTCTGTATTTGCTACCAAAGGAGAAAGAATGGCATCTATCTATACCAGCGTGTTTGGTGAACTGTCCAAAAAATACGGCGTGACCATCATTGCAGGTTCCACTTTATTACAGGACCCCGAAGTAAAAAAGAACAGGATCATACCACATAACGGTTCACTCGAAAATATCACAGCGGTATTTAATCCAGACGGAAGCATGCAGCCCAAATTGTCACGCAAGGCATTTCCAATAGGAGATGAACTTCCTTTCATCAAAAAATGCCCGCCCTCTGACCTGCCGGTTTATGACCTCCCGCTGGGAAAAACCTCAGTGATGATCTGTGCAGATTCCTGGTATCCCGAATCTTACCAGGCCGTCAAACAGGATGGGTTAAAACTGATCGCCGTGCCTTCTTATACTACCACAGATAAGTCCATGGGCACCAAATGGGTGGGCTACAGCGGTTTTGATGAACCAGCTGATGTTGATAAGAATGATATCGGGAAGATCACATTGAGAGATGCATGGATGAAATACACTATGCCAGAGCGGATCAAAAGCATCAATGCGCCTTATGGCATGACGGTATCCCTGCGCGGCAAACTATGGAACCTGGGTACTGATGGGGAACTGATCGTGTACGATCAGGGAAAGGTTTTCTCACCAGCGCCAATGGAAGGAGCGTCGATGGTTTGTCTTTGGTTGCGATAACAAAAATATTAGATAGTGAGATAGTTAAATAGGGAGATAGAAAGCCCTTCTCGCTATCTCCCTATCTTACTATCTCACTCTCTAAATTTTACTGCTCATCCTGATGATCGGAATGATCATCTCCTCCATCGATATGCCTCCATGCTGGAAGGTATTCCGATAATACTGCACATAATGGTTATAGTTATTGGGATAGCAGAGATACCCATCTTCCTTGGCAAATATGAAAGATGAATTCACGGTTGGTGAGGGGAGTCCAGCTTCTTTGGGTTCCCTGACCGCAAACACATCACGCTGTTCATAATTCAGGTTCCTGCCGTGTTTATAACGGAGGTTACTGGTGGTCTGTTTGTCACCGATCACTTTATAAGGTGTATTCACCCTCACACTTCCGTGATCGGTTGACAGGATCAAGTTGAATTTTTTGTCCGATATTTTTTTCAACGCCTGGTACAAAGGGGAATGTATGAACCAGCTCTGGGTAAGACTGCGGTAACTGGCTTCATCACTGGCCAGTTCTTTCAACACTTCAAGTTCCGTACGCGCATGGCTGAGCATGTCCACAAAATTGTACACCACGATACTCACGTCAAAATTCAAAAGGTTATGGGCATTGTCTACCAGCTTCTGCGCTTCATGATTATTCAGGATCTTATTATAAGAGAATTTCACATCATCTTTTCTCAGTCTTTTCAGCTGGGCTCGGAAAAAATCTTCTTCGTACAGATTCTTCCCCCCTTCTTCCTCATCATTCTTCCACTGAGCATGAAACTGTTTTTCTATTTCTGAAGGCAGCAGTCCGGCGAACACCGCATTTCTGCAGTACTGCGTGGCAGTTGGAAGAATACTATAGAAACTTTCTTCTTCCTGTATCCGGAAATATTCAGAGAACACGGGTTGAATGGCTTTCCACTGATCCCAGCGAAGGTTATCGATCAACAGCCAGATAGTGGGTATGCCTTTTTCAATATGGGGCATGATCTTCAACTGGAAAAGATTATGACTCATGATGGGTGCATCGGTAGATTTGGGATTCACCCATTTCAGATAGTTCTTACTGATGAACTTAAAGAATTCGGTATTGGCTTCGTTCTTCTGGCTTTGTAATACTTCCTGCAATTCTGGGCTCTCACTTTTTGTCATTTCCAGTTCCCAGTACACCAGTTTTTTATATATATCCATCCACTGGTTATAATCAGGATTACTTTGCAGGGCCATAAAAAGTTCCCTGAATTGCTGCTGGTAGTTGGTCTGAGTTTTTTCGGCCACCAGTCTTTTATTGTCGATGATCTTTTTCAGGCTGAGCAATACCTGGTTGGGATTGACGGGTTTGATCAGGTAGTCGCTGATCTGTGAACCAATGGCATCATCCATCAGGTTCTCTGTTTCATTTTTTGTGATCATGACCACCGGCAACTGGCTGTTCACCTCTTTGATCCGGCTCAGGGTCTCGATCCCCGTAATGCCAGGCATGGTTTCGTCGAGCAACACCACATCCACGGGATTTACTTTTACGTAATCAATGGCATCGTAGCCATTGGTCAATGTATGAACGCTGTAACCTTTACTTTCGAGGAATTTTTTCTGTGATTGGAGGCTCTCGATCTCGTCATCGACCCATAGGATATTTGCTAATGCCATGTAAGGTATTTAGGTTAAGGTGCGGCTAAAGTTAGTATATACGTTCCCGGCTTTATACCTTTGCGCAGACCCGATTCCAAATTTAACAAATCGTGCATGCCATTCAGAAAAATCATCAATGATCCGGTATACGGCTTCATCACAGTCGATGATCCGCTGATTTTCGAGATCATTTCTCATCCATATTTTCAGAGACTGCGGAGGATCAAGCAGATGGCCCTGGCTTACCTGGTTTATCCGGGGGCAGTACATACCCGCCTGCATCATGCGCTGGGTGCCTACCACCTCATGAGCCTGGCCCTGACAGAACTCAAGGGCAAGGGTGTGGATATTTCGGAGGAAGAAGAAAGAGCGGCGCGGATCGCCATTTTGCTCCATGATATAGGGCATGGTCCTTTCTCACACGCACTGGAACATGTGCTCATCGAAAATATGCACCATGAAGAGCTGTCGCTGCTCATCATGAAAAAACTAAACGAAGAATTTGGCGGATCTCTCCAGATGGCCATTGATATTTTCACTAACGACTATCCTAAAAAATTCCTGCATCAACTGGTCAGTGGCCAGCTGGATGTGGACAGGATGGACTATCTCACCCGGGACAGTTTTTTCACAGGCGTGAATGAAGGAGTGATCGGGTACGACAGGATCATCAAGATGCTGGTGGTGCACCAGGGTGAACTGATGGTAGAAGAGAAAGCCATCTATTCCATCGAAAAATTCCTGGTGGCCAGGCGATTGATGTACTGGCAGGTCTACCTGCACAAAACTGTACTCAGTGCGGAAATGATGCTGGTGAGAATTTTGGAGAGGGTGAAGGCATTAAGCCAGGGGGGAGACCGGTCTGTGGTAACTGACGGGCCCCTCACCAGGTTCCTGGCAGGCGATGTATCTGACAATATGGTTGAAAACCTGGAACATTTCACTTCACTTGATGATACCGATGTAGTGGCTTCGCTGAAAACCTGGTGCCGTCATCCAGACAAGGTTTTATCGTATCTGTGTAACTCAGTGCTCAATAGGAAATTGTTAAAAGTCAGGCTCCAGGCAGACCCTATTTCACCCGATCTGCTGGAAGAGAAGAAAATCCAGTCGGCAGCAAAAGCAGGTATTAATATTGGCGAATCTGCTTATCTTGCTTTTACGGGTGAAGCCGTCAATAGGTTATATAACCCCTATGATGAGCATATCAACATTCTGTTTAAGGATGGTTCAGTGAGGAATATATCGCAGGTTGACAATGCCCTGATTCACGAAAATCTATCCCGCCCGGTGAAAAAATTTTACATTTGTTATGTAGGGTAAGGATTACAAAGCTTAAGAATAACTTATGCAATTCAGTGCTGCTCAAATTGCTATGATCATAAACGGATCCATTGAGGGTGATCCGGGGACTGCTGTGGGTTCATTTGGAAAGATTGAAGAAGCAAAAAAAGGGCAGCTTGCCTTTTTAGCCAACCCCAAATACGAAGATTTCCTTTACACTACTGACGCTTCCATCATTATCATCAATGATTCCCTGAAACTCAGGCAGCCTGTGAATGCTACGCTGATCAGGGTTCCAGACGCATACAGTTCATTTGCACAGTTACTTGGCGCCTACCAGGAAATGGTGGCCAAGCAATTAAAAGGCATCCAGCAACCCTCGCTGATCTCCAATTCCGCATCCCTCGGGGAGAATGTATTTGTTGGGGCTTTCAGCTATATCGGTGACAATGTGCAGGTGGGTGAGAACGCCAAGATCCATCCCCAGGTGTTTATTGGTAATGACGTGAAGATCGGGAAAGATACCGTACTCCATCCGGGCGTGAAGATCTACCAGGGCTGCCAGATCGGCGCCAATGTGACCATCCATGCCGGAACCATCATCGGCAGTGACGGATTCGGTTTTGCCCCGCAAACTGACGGCACATATAAAAAAGTGCCCCAGATCGGGAATGTGGTAGTGGAAGATAATGTCGAGATCGGGTCAAATTGCACCATTGACAGGGCCACCATAGGCTCAACCATCATACATGCCGGCGCCAAGCTGGATAACCTGATCCAGATCGCCCATAATGTAGAGATCGGGTCTTATACCGTGATCGCTGCCCAATCAGGGGTGAGTGGAAGCACAAAAGTGGGCAAAAACGTCATGATCGGAGGCCAGGTAGGCATCGTTGGCCATATCACCATCGCCGATGGGTCCCGCATCAATGCCCAAAGCGGCGTCACAAAATCGATCAATGCCCCTATGGCCGTAACGGGAAGTCCTGCTTTCAATTACGCAGCCGCCCTCAGGGCCCAGGCCGTCTCCCGTAACCTCCCCGAACTGGAAAAACGCATCAAAGAGCTGGAAAAACAGATCCAGATGATGCTTGAAAAAGCCATTAGTTAAGATAGTCAGAGAGCCAGAGAGGCAGAGAGGCAGAATTCTTAGTGCTTATTGCCCATAGAATTCTGTCTCTCTGGCTCCCTGGCTCTCTGACTCTCTGCATCATTTAGCTTATCTTTGCGCCCACACAATAAGGACGAATGGATTCTAATTTTAATGCAGATCTGCAACATACCCTTAGGAATGAGATAAGTATTTCGGGTACAGGACTTCATACCGGTATCATGGTCGACATGACCCTGAAGCCAGCCAATCCGGGATTCGGCATTCAATTCCAACGAATAGATCTGCCAGGGCAACCGGTGATCAAGGCGGATTGCGACCTTGTTGTGGACACTTCGAGAGGTACTACCATAGAAGATAATGGGGCCCGTGTAAGCACCATTGAGCACGTGCTGGCCGCCCTCGTGGGCATGGGAGTAGACAACTGCCTGATCGAGATCAACGGCCCTGAGACCCCCATTATGGACGGAAGTTCGCAGCCCTTCATTGAGATCATTGACGAGATCGGTGTGGTTGAACAGGAAGCGGCTAAGGACTGGTACACGATCGATACCAATATCACCTATTATAATGAAGAGAAAAGGGTTGAACTGGTAGCCATGCCAGCCATGGAATACAAGATCACCACCCTCATCGATTTCAATAGCCCCGTTTTAGGCACCCAGCACGCCAAATTGAAGTCGATGAAAGACTTCAGGAATGAGATCGCTCCCTGCCGTACATTTTGTTTCCTCCATGAGCTCGAAATGCTGATGGACAATAACCTGATCAAGGGTGGAGACATCAACAATGCCATTGTTGTGGTGGATAAACCAGTAACCACTGAAGAAATGGGCAGGCTGGCCAAAATATTCAGGAAAGAGACCATAGAAGTAAAAAGCGAAGGCTACCTGAACAACCTGGAGTTGAGATTCCCCAACGAACCTGCAAGGCATAAACTGCTGGATGTTGTAGGCGACCTGGCGCTGATCGGCTATCCTATCAAAGCGCATATCATTGCCAACAGGCCCGGACATTATTCCAACGTGGAATTTGCCAAAAAGGTTAAACAATATATCAGGAAGAACAAGCACGTAAAGAACATTCCGGTATATGACCCCACAAGGCCACCGGTATACACGATCCAGCAGATCGAAAAAAAGCTGCCCCACAGGTACCCTTTCCTGTTAGTAGATAAAGTGATTGAACTGACGGATACACATATCGTGGGGATCAAGAATGTAACTTTCAACGAGCCGTTCTTTGTGGGCCATTTCCCCGGCAACCCTGTAATGCCCGGTGTTCTCCAGATCGAGGCCCTGGCCCAGACGGGTGGTATACTCGCGATCAATGCCCTGCCCCCGGGTGATTATGATACCTATTTTGTCAAGATCGATAATTGTAAATTCAAACATAAAGTGATCCCGGGCGACACCATGATCCTTAAAATGGAAATGATGGGACCTATTCGCAGGGGTCTATGTGAAATGCACGGCACAGTTTATGTTGGCAATAAGATCACTACTGAAGCCGTATTGATGGCCCAGTTGGTGAAAAGGGATTCAGATGGTAGCAAGTAATAATTCCTTAATTTCAACGAACATCAAAACAGATATCCTGTTTGCAATAAAATAACATGATCCATCCGCATACGTACATTCATCCCAATGCCAAACTGGCTACCAATGTAAAAGTAGATCCATTCACTGTTATCCATCATAATGTAGAGATCGGAGAAGGTACATGGATCGGGAGTAACGTGACCATCATGGAAGGTGCCAGGATCGGCAAAAACTGCAGGATCTTCCCTGGCGCCGTGATCGCAGCAAGCCCGCAGGACCTGAAATTTGAGGGAGAAGAAACCACTGTTGAGATCGGTAATAATACAACAGTCAGGGAGTTCGTGACCATCCACAGGGGAACCAAAGACAGATGGAAAACCGTGGTTGGCAATAATTGCCTGATCATGGCCTATAGTCATATTGCGCACGACTGTATCATTGGCAACAACTGCATCATGAGTAATAACACCCAGATGGCAGGGCATGTAACCATGGGCGATTATGCTATCCTTGCAGGGATGTGCGCCGTACACCAGTTTGTCAAGATCGGCAAGTTTGCATTCGTTGCAGGCGGTTCACTGGTAAGTAAAGATGTACCTCCTTATATCAAAGCGGGCAGAACTCCCCTCAGTTATGCCGGCGTGAATTCCGTGGGTTTGAAAAGAAAAGGCTACAGTGTAGATAAGATCAACCATATCCTCGACATTTATCGCTTCATCTATAATAAAGGGCTGAACACCAGTCAGGCCGTATCTTATATTGAAGAAGAATTTCCCGCAACAGACGAAAGGGACGAGATAACTACTTTCATCAGGGAAAGCGGCAGAGGCATCATTAAAAGGTTCTCCAAAAATAACCTCGATGAGGATCTCGCTGACTGATGCCGGCAAACGGTATAATCGTGAATGGATCTTCAGGCATCTAGATCAGGGTTTTCAGGCGGGACAGACCTATGCGATCATCGGCCCCAACGGCTCAGGCAAATCCACACTACTCCAGGTGATAGCAGGCTCCACGGCATTAAGCGAGGGTAAGATCAGCATGGAGAATGTGAAAGATGAAGATCATTACCAGAACGTATCCATTGCCGCGCCTTACCTTGAATTAATTGAAGAGATGTCAGGTATCGAGTTCCTGCAGTTCCATTCTGGTTTCAAACCTTTTGTAGATGGCATGGATGCGGCAGGTGTTCTGGAGAGGGTACAATTGGCTCACGCCGGCATTAAGCAGATCAGGTATTACAGCAGCGGCATGAAACAAAGACTGAAACTGGCCCAGTGCATTTTAAGCCAGAGTGGTTTTGTTTTACTGGATGAACCCTGCACCAACCTGGACGAAACAGGCATAACCTTATATCACTCGCTCATTGAAGAATATACCCGGGAAAGATGTGTGATCGTAAGTTCCAATGATAAAGTGGAATACTCTTTTTGCGAGCACCGAATTGAGATCAATAAATACAAGTGAGCAGTAAGCAGTGAGCAGTGAGCAGTATTTTCTGCAACCTGCAACCTGCAACCTGTAACCTGCAACCTGAATCTGCAACCTGAATCTGCAACCTGCAACCTGTAACCTGCAACCTGCTATCGTTGACTAGCTATAAGTAAATTCAGATCAGTATACTTCAGATTAAACCGCTGGCTGAGATGAATATTGGTCAGTGACCCCTTGAAAAGGTAAATTCCATTGCGGATATTGAACTTGTGCCAGATCAGGTTGTCCAGTCCTCCTTCTTCGCTGATCTCCACTAGCAAAGGCATCAGTACATTACTGACCGCCTGGGAGGCCGTCCGGGCAAATCCGGAAGGAATATTGGGAACACAATAATGGATCACATCGTATTTTCTGAAAACCGGCTTTTCGTGTGAGGTCATCTCAGAGGTTTCAAAACATCCTCCCCTGTCTATACTAACGTCAACGATCACACTACCCGGCCTCATGGCAGCCACCATTTCTTCCGTTACCACAATCGGGGTTCGCCCGCCAGTAGAAGAAAGCGCACCCACGGCCACATCACAGGTTTTCAGCTGCTTGGAAAGTATCTTGGGTTCAATGACCGAGGTCCATAAACGTGCGCCAATATTATTCTGCAGCCTTTTCAGTTTATAGATGTTGTTGTCGAAGATCTTCACACTGCCACCCAGCGCCATGGCGGTTCTTGCAGCATATTCACCAACAATACCTGCACCTATGATGATCACCTTGGTTGGAGGGATACCAGAAATACCACCCAGGAGTACCCCTTTGCCTTTATTGAAACTGGAAAGATATTGACCGGCGATCAGCATCACTGCACTGCCTGCGATCTCACTCATACTTCTCACGATGGGGTTATGCCCCGAATCGTCTTTCATATTTTCAAAGGAGAGGGCTGTGATCCTTTTCTCCATCATCTGCTCCAGGATATGGGTTTTCATCACCGGCAGGTGAATGGGCGAGATCAGGATCTGGTTGGGTTTCAGGAATTCAATTTCAAGATCGCTGACCGGGGCAGATTTGATGATGATCCCACACTCAAATACTTCTTTCTTTTCATAAACGATCCTGGCCCCTGCCTCACTGTAATCCCTATCCGAAAAATGAGCTCCTTCGCCTGCTTTGGTTTCCACCACTACCCTGTGCCCGTTACTGGTCAGCACGGCCACGGCATCAGGCGTAAGAGCAATGCGGTTCTCCTGGAAGTCCGTTTCCTTTGGCATCCCCACAAATAATGGCAGGCCTTTAGGTTTTACATCCAGGGTCTCTTCCATGGTCTCATAACTAAAGGAAGTACTTACTATTGGTTTACCGCTTGACATGCACAGATGATTAAGGCGAAAATTACAAAATGAAAACTAAACAATTGAGACTAAAGCAGTTTAATCGTCCTGCTTTGATCAGGATTTACAAAAAGCCGGATTTCCAGGGTGCCGGTGGGGAAGATAGCAGGTGCTTTTTCAGGCCATTCCACGAAACAGACTGATCCGCTATAAAGCACATCTTCAATTCCTGCCTGGATGGCCTCTTCTTCGTCTTTGATACGGTAAAGGTCAATATGGAAAATTTTTTCACCACCGGGTACCAGGTATTCATTGATCAGTGAAAAAGTAGGACTGCTCACAGGATCCTTTATATTGATCACATCACAGAGGGCGTGCACAAAGCTGGTTTTCCCTGCCCCCATATGCCCATGCAGGGCGACAACTTTATGATCAGCCATCTGGTCCCAGAACCAGTGTGCGGCATCATGTATGTGATCAAGGCTGAACTGATACTCCCCTTTCATCTGTGTAAAATACACGAGAATCCGCTAAATCACCACCGTTTGGGCCTCATTTTAGAGGCATGAATCTGTAAATTTGTAATATGGAAATGGTACAGTGGAAAGTAGAAGGTATGACTTGCGCAAACTGTGCGCTCACGATCAGGAAATACCTTGAAAATCAAGGTCAGCAGAACGTGAAGGTCAATCCTATTGACGGTGATGTGAGCTTTGAACTGGTGGATTCCTCTGTACCTGAAAAACTGATCAAAGGCATCCAGGGACTGGGATACTATGTTAAACCTGAAAACGACCAGGCCCAGCAAGTGCGCAGGCCGTTTCTTCATAACCATCTGAGAAGGTTTTTCTTCTGCCTTCCTTTCACCCTGGTGCTGATGCTTCATATGTTGGACGGGGTGATCCATATCCATTGGCTGATGAACCCCTGGGTGCAGCTCGCCATTTGCCTTCCTGTCTATTTCGTTGGGATGTCGTTCTTTGGAAGAAGTGCCATCAAAAGTTTACGCAATGGTATTCCCAATATGAATGTGCTGATCGCCCTGGGAGCCACCGCCGCATTTGTCTACAGCCTGATCGGAACACTGATGGGCTGGGGTTCGCAGTACCTGTTCTATGAAACTGCTGCTACTATTATTACCCTGGTGTTTTTTGGCAATTACCTGGAAGATGCCTCCATTGACTCAACCCAGCGCGAGTTGAAGAAACTGGCCAAATCACAGAAACTGATGGCCAATATGATCGCATTTGACGGGGAACACCAGGAGGTGATCCTTCCCATCGAGAATACACAACTCAAGGTGGGAGACCTGGTTCTTATAAAATCCGGCGAGCAGGTTCCCATCGATTGTAAAATATTGTCTGGTGAAGCCCATGTGAGTGAAGCCATCATCACGGGCGAAAGTGTACCGATACACAAGGTTGGGAAAGATAAACTCATCGGGGGAAGTATTGTTGAAGACGGGCTGGTCAGGGCCATGGTTACGGCCACGGGGGAAAACACGGTGTTGTCGAATATCCTCCGGATGGTGAAACAGGCCCAGGGAGAAAAACCTCCTGTTCAAAAAATGGCCGACCGTATCAGTGCCATCTTTGTACCCGTTGTGATAGGTATAGCCCTGCTTACACTGGCTTTGAATTGGATGATCATCGGCGAATTCACCACTGCATTAATGAGAAGCATAGCCGTTCTGGTGATCGCCTGCCCCTGTGCCATGGGACTGGCTACACCCGCGGCCATCGCTGTTGGCCTGGGCAGGGGAGCAAGAAGTGGTATACTTTTCAGGAACGCGACCAGCCTTGAAAGCTTCAAGGATATTAAGCAGGTTGTATTTGACAAAACGGGCACTCTCACCACAGGGAACTTTTCCATTTCTTCTTACCAGGTTACAGATCCCACTATGGACGATGACCAGTTCAGGAGGATATTATACTCACTGGAAAAATATTCAAACCATCCTATTGCCCGTGCAGTTGGCAACAGCTGGAAAACCAAAAACGATATCCGTTGGCAGAAAGTTGAAGAGGTCAAAGGTTTGGGTATGAAAGGGACCGACAAAGAAGGTCGTGAATATTTTGCGGGATCTTATGCTGCAGCCACTGAACTCACATCAGATAAGACCCATAATGTGTATGTGATAGTGGATGGAAAACTCGCAGGCTTTGTGGACATGGCAGATGAAGTAAGACCGGAGGCTGCAGAAGTGGTGAATTATCTTCATAGTAAGAACATCAAAACTATTTTGTTAAGCGGTGATCGAATTGAAGCATGCCAGAAACTGGCTGCCAGTCTGGGTATCCGTGAAGTGATCGCCGAACAAACACCACAGCAGAAACTGGAAAAAATTGCTTCTCTTACTGAACAGGCACCTACTGCCATGGTTGGTGATGGGATCAATGATGCCCCGGCGTTGGCCAAAGCCACCATCGGCGTGTCCATGAGCGATGCATCCCAGATCGCCATGCAATCTGCCCAGGTGGTTCTGATGAATCATGGCCTTACCAACCTTCCTACTGCACTTGGCCTTGGTAAGCACACCTATCTGACCATCAAACAGAACCTGTTCTGGGCATTCTTCTATAATATCTTCGCCATTCCATTTGCAGCATTCGGATTCCTGATGCCCTGGGTGGCTGCATTGGTCATGGGGCTGAGTGATGTGGTACTCGCCATTAATTCAGTGCGGTTGTTTGTCAAAAAGGTGGTTTAAATTTAATCGTGAGCAAACAGCCCAAAGAGATCCTGAAGCAATACTGGGGTCACGATGCTTTCCGTCCATTGCAGGAGGAGATAGTGAACTCGATACTTGGAAAACATGATACCCTCGCACTCCTGCCAACAGGAGGAGGGAAATCCGTATGTTTCCAGGTACCTGCAATGGCCATGGATGGTATTTGCCTGGTGATCTCCCCGCTGATCGCGCTCATGAAAGACCAGGTGGAAAATCTTAAACAGAAAGGCATCCCGGCACTTTGCCTGTTTACAGGTATGCCTTACCGTGAGATCGTGCAGACGCTGAGAGAAGCGGCCTTCGGAAACTGTAAATTTCTTTATTGCTCTCCGGAAAGGGTCCAGTCCTCACTGTTTCTCGAGTATCTGCCGGCCATGAATATCTGCTTCATCGCGATAGACGAAGCCCATTGCATATCTCAATGGGGCTACGATTTCAGGCCCTCCTACCTGAACATCTCTAAACTCAGGGATCATAAGCCTCAGTTGCCCGTGCTGGCGCTCACCGCATCAGCCACACCTGAAGTACGGGATGATATCATGAAGCAACTGAAATTCAGAAATGGGGTAGTTTTTTCCGGAAGTTTTGCGAGGCCCAATCTTTCATACAATGTAGTCCAATCGGATTCCAGGATACACACCCTGGTAAAACTGGTAAAAAGATCTTCAGGTTCCGGTATCGTCTATTGCAAAAGCAGAAAACGGACCCAGGAAATAGCGGACCTCCTCAAGCAGGAAAAGATCAGTGCAGATTTTTATCATGCGGGGCTGCCCCAGGAAACCCGCCATGAGCGGCAGGAAAACTGGATTCGGGGAAAAACAAGATTCATCGTCTGCACCAATGCATTTGGCATGGGCATCGACAAACCAGATGTAAGAGTGGTATTGCACCTGGATTGCCCGGATTCACTTGAACATTATTACCAGGAGGCAGGCAGGGCTGGCAGGGATGGAGCAGCCGCCTATGCCGTATTGTTGACCGATGCTTCCACAGTGGAAGACCTGAAAGCACTGCCGGCTTCAAGATATCCCACGATGGCCCTGATTCGCAAGATCTACCAGGCCCTAGGCGATTACCTGCAGATCGCTTCCGGCACAGGCGAAGAAAGATATTTTGATTTTGATCTTCCGGAGTTCACACGCCGGTTCTCACTGGATATATTTGAAACCATGTATGCCATGCAGGCCCTGGAACAGGAGAACATCATCAGCATGACCGAACAGATGTTTCTTCCTTCCCTGATACAGTTCACTTCAGATCGGGACACCATTGAATATACTGAGGGCAGATACCCCACCTATGAACCCCTGATCAAAACCCTGCTGAGAACTTATAGCGGTATCTGGGATCAACCCACAGGCATCTCAGAAAAACAACTGGCTAAGATTCTCCGGGCCAATGAAGAGGAAATAAAAACGGCCTTGAAATTCCTGTCTGACCTTGGCATTTTGAAATATGAACCCAGAAAAGAAACCCCGCAGGTAAGATACCTGCAACACAGGATCAAATCAGATGACCTATATATCAACCAGGAAAAATACCTGGCCAGGAAAAAAGCCTTTACCACAAGGGTGATGGCCATGGCAGGCTATGCAGCTGAAAAACTGGATTGCCGTACAAAATATATATGCAGATATTTCGGTGATATAATCAAAGACGATTGTGGGATCTGTGACAATTGCATCCAGAAAAAGAAAGCAGGTTCAGGGAAGGAAGAATTTGAAAAAATTGTAGATGAACTCAATGAACAACTCAACAAAAATGACCTGCTGCTTAAAGATATTTCTACAACTATTCCCGGCAATCCCGAAACCATTCATAAAGTGATCAGTTATCTGATCGATGAGGGAAAGATCAGGTTCAACGAAGAAGGAAAACTTACAAGAATGTAGATAATGCACATGGGGAAAAGTTCACATTAATCACATTGATCACATTAATCACATTAATCACATTAAAAAAAAAGGGCCCGGATAGAAATCCAGCCCGTTTTTAAAATCCAATATCCTATGAAAAACCGTTGTAAATATATGTACGAATCCATATTCACTGATACCCCCTTTGTGGTATTTTTTACAACGATTTAGCTGAATAATTACAATGTGCTGATAATTAATCAGTAAGCACTAAAATTAAATTTATATTAATACGTAAACGGCAGATTTAAAGCACCAGGATTTATCAAAACAAGCTTTTTTTTCTGCTTCGGCCGGTTAAGCCGAGTGCGCCCAATAAACTTCGTGTAAGAATATTTGCGGCTGTTCTGGTCGCTTGCTTTACTGCCGTGTTATCAAAAATCGACTCTTCTTTTGCAGGTTTTTTTGCAGGCTTGTCTGCCGGCTTTGGTTCTTCTTCTGCAGCCCGCTTGAGCTTTGCTGTCAGGATCTCATAAGCACTTTCACTGTCTATGGTTGTATTATATTTTTTTACCAGCGTTGATTTTCGTTCCAGCTGGGTCAGCTCTGATTCAGTAAGAACATCCATACGAGACCTGGGCGGAACAAGCATGGTATGTACCAATGGCGTAGGTATTCCTTTTTCATTCAGCAGTGTCACAAACGCTTCACCCGTGCCGAGTTCAGTGATCAATTCATCAACATCATAATAAGATGTTTCAGGGTAATTTTCCGCGGCTTGCTTGATCGATTTCCTGTCTGCGGCGGTAAAAGCCCTGAGTGCATGTTGAATTTTTAAACCCAGTTGACTAAGTATGGGAGCTGGAATGTCCTGCGGATTCTGTGTAATGAAAAATATTCCCACACCTTTAGAACGGATCAGCTTGATCACGGTTTCCAGTTGTTGAAGCAAGGCGCTGGTTGCTTCCTGGAAAACCAGATGTGCTTCATCAATGAACATGATGAATTTGGGTTTTTCCAGATCACCCTCTTCAGGAAGTGTTGCATATAGTTCCGCCAGCAGGCTAAGCATGAAAGTAGAAAACAGCTTTGGCCGGTTCTGCATATCTGTTACCCTGAGTACACTGATCATTCCTCTGCCGTCGTCAGAGATACGCATCAGATCGTCTATCTCAAAAGAAGGCTCACCGAAAAACTGATCAGCACCCTGCTGCTGAAGCTCGATCACTTTGCGAAGAATGGTACCCGTTGTAGTGGTAGATATTTTTCCATAGGCGGCCTCTACTTCTTTCTTGCCTTCATTGCCGATATACTGCAACACCTTGATGAAATCTTTCAGGTCAAGAAGCGGCATCTGATTGTCGTCGCAATACTTGAATATCATCGACACAACGCCTTCCTGGGTATCGTTCAGGTTTAAGATCCTGGACAGCAGGATGGGCCCGAATTCGATCACCGTGCTTCTCATCCTAACCCCTCTTTCTTCACTGATAGACAAGAGCTCAACGGGAAATGCGGTGGCCTTGTATTCCTTTCCCATTTTCGCCAGTCTCTGGCTGATTTTTTCATTGATCTCCCCGGCAGCCGCTATCCCTGAGAGGTCACCTTTGATATCCATCAACATGACCGGCACACTGGCATCGCTGAGCCCCTCGGCCAGCACCTGCAGGGTTTTGGTTTTACCGGTACCTGTTGCCCCGGCGATAAGCCCATGGCGGTTCATGGTCTGCAGCGGCAGGCATACCATCGCCCCTTCTACCACTTCCTTGTCCAGCATCGCAATGCCCAGATCAAAATGTTCTCCTTTGAATGTATAACCCTGGTTCACTAATTCCCGGAATGAAGCCTTGTCAGCCATTTCGCTTTGTTTTGACGTAAATTACTTAATGTACCCAAGAAGGCAGCGCGTAGGTGAATCAAATTAATTTCTTAAAATATTTATTGTTTATCAATAAATATTTATAGTATTGCGGTCAAAGCTATCTACTATGAACCGCATCATCCAATTAATTCTTGCAGTGGTGATTGCAAGATATATGTATGGTTTAACGATGTTACTGATCTATTTTCCGCAACAATTCAGGGATTTTGCAAAAAACTACGACAACCCCGGGGGTGTTGTGAATTTTGAATCAACCGTTGGGCTTGGTGACTTAAAAATAACGAGGCATTTTTATTACGACAGCAGCATCCAACAAAATTTCAAAAACACATACGTGGGTTTTAAGTCAATCAAATTTGTTAACACCACAAGAAACGACACCCCTATGGTAAACACAAAGACTGGGGAACTGGTAGCAGCGAGATATAGCCAATTTGACAAATACGTTCAGGTGCCCGTTTCCTATAAAAAGTACAAAGAGTTACTGGTCATGGTCATGGCCATTCTGATCATTTTCCTCCTCCTCCTTATTTACATATCTGTTGTTTTGTTTCGTTTTTCAGTACAGATTGGTAATAAGGAATTTTTCAACAAAGCTAACCAGCGCAGGTTAAGGATATTCGGTGGTTTCCTTATTCTATTTTCGATCCTTGATTATACTATTGTCAATTCCAGAGAATGGATCTTACAGAAGATCACTGGCTACTCCGGCTTTGGCGACTTGGGCGATTTTGGCTATAGTCTTAATCTTTTCCCTTATGCTTTAGTCTCAGGCCTGCTCATGTTCATCATCGCCGAAGCGTTCAGCAAGGGTCAACAATTACAAACCGAACAAGATTATACCATCTGATATGCCAATAGTAGTCAACCTGGATGTGATGATGGCCCGGCGGAAAATGTCGCTCACCGAACTCAGTGAAAAAATGGGAATAACCCTCGCCAACCTGAGCATATTGAAAAGCGGCAAAGCAAAAGCGATCAGATTCTCAACACTTGAAGAGATCTGCCGGATACTCGACTGCCAGCCTGGGGATATCCTCGAATACATGACTGAAGAGGATTACAGGAAATTGATGCGGGAAACTTAGGTTATGGTATAAGGTTATTAACATAACTTTATTGGCTTAGTTTTTTATCAGATAAAGGGAATATATTTATTTGTACAAAATAACTCACCAAGCATGGCAGCAGAAACAGGAAAACCTAAGATTTTATTATGTGAAGATGATCCCAACCTGGGAATGGTATTGAAAAACTACCTGGAACTGAATGATTATGAAGTGGT
>DATGXN010000314.1:0-5501 GCA_035298945.1 Chitinophagaceae bacterium
AGTATAGAAGACCGTTTCAACTAAAGCGCAGAAAACCGGAAGGCCGAAGCTTTGTCAGAGACAAAGCCAGGCCATAGAAGGTCAAGTTTGGATAGTTTAGGCTTTCAGTTCAAAATTTAGCCTAAATAGTCCAGCCGCGGCCTTTTTTTGGTTCTTTTGTTCCCCTGAGCGCGAAGCAGTCGAAGGGTTGTGGCTGCAGACAAAAAAGAACAAAAAGAAAATTGAAAGTTTCCCGCTTGGATTAAGCGGCTTAGCTATTTTACTACTTATCCTTTTCCGTCTCTTCTTCAGCACCTTTGGCGAGGTTGCGCACTTCATCAGCACGTTCGCGCGATTCCTTCATGCCCAGGGCAAAAGCCCTGTCATAACTGGCAGCTGATTTCTCATATTCGCCCATCATCTTGTAGTACTCGCCCATGCTGTCGTATGCATTTGGTTCTTTAGGGGCAAGGCGGACATAGTTGTCGAAAGCTTCCTTTGCCTTATCCATTTCGCCCGTTTTAATATACGAATACCCAAGGTTATTATAGTACGATGCATGGGTTGGATTCATTTCAACCAGGCGCAGCGCATACATGTTATAGGCCTGCGGGTCGTCGAGGATAAAATTCGACATGGCACTGGCGAGTTCAAACGCATGTTCAGTTTCAGGGTATGCTTTCACCAGCTCGTTGCACAATAACTTCATTTCTTCTTTTTTATCATCCCTTACAGTGATAAGCATCCGCCTGATTATTTGTTCTGCCGGCGTAAATTTATCCTGTGGCAATGCGAGTGCTGACTCAAGATGTGAATTTGAACCTTTGTCCTGATTAAGTGCTGCTGAGCTCAGGGCGAGCTGGGCATGGGCCATAAAGAACTGCGGATCTTCGGACAGGGCTTTATCCATCCACTCGCTGTAGTGGTCGAAATCGCCATTCTGTAAACGGTCAATGGCTTTCATAAAAGCTTCTTTAGCAGCTTCTGATTTTGTGGATGATGGCAGGAGCGGGCCATTATCCTTAGCTGACAGAGTCATAGCGGTAGTTGCCATCACGAGTGTGACAGCCAGGGCAATGATTTTGTAAATACGTTTCATGTTTAAGGAGTTTGTTTGTTTTTGAATAGATTATGACGAGGTATATATATAGTAACACATTAGTTATGAATTAGTTAATATACAAACCGCTGGATGTTGACATTATTAACCGCCACCTGTTAACAAGTATCGCATTTACATCACCGGAAACCATAAATTTCTGGTTATATTAGGGGGAACAATATTTCTCCCATGAAACGAATTTTCTTAGTGATCATGCTGTTTGGTGCGATGGCGCTGAATGCTTCGGCGCAGTACATTGTTGGTAATCCGCAATGGAAATGGGACACGGTGGTCCTGTTTGGTGCGCAGAATGAACTGAAGGCACGATACCTGCAGTTATGCGATGTGAACGGGAATGTACTGGAACAGCTGGTGCAGACACGCCTGCTCAGTGCATGGTCGGACAAAACGAAGATTACGATGACATATATGGGCGGCAGGATTGCCTATACCACTACGGCTGCCTGGAGCGGCAGTGCGTGGACTGATGTGGTAAGGCTCACTCCGGGATACGATGGAATGGGCCGGATTACCTCGGAACTGATAGAGCAGAATAAATTAAACGGATGGTCAAATTACCGGTTGCGGCATTATACATATGGTCCGCAGAACAGGAAGCTTCAGATGCTGCAGGAAAAGTGGAGCGGCGGTACGTGGAAAAATGATACAAAGACAGATTACGGATATGACGACAACGGGTTTCAGGACACGGTTACGAGTCAGTATTCAGAAACCGGTGAGGGGTGGTTGAATGGTATGCGGCTGATTTATACCTGTGATGTGAATGGCAACTGGCTTGAAGCATTGCTTGAATCGTTTGAAACAGGCACGTGGACCGGAGGCCATAAGATTATATATACCAACGACACGAGAGGGAACATTGAGTATGAAACCTATGCCACCCTTACCGGGAATGCCTGGGTAAACGAGTTCAGGAGGGTGTATACTTATGATTCCGGCGACAATGCCATTACCGGTAAAAATGAAACCTTTACAGATATGCAGTGGGTTCCTGAGGTAACTTCATCATACATGTATTATAAAAAGGATTTTTTACTGGTGATTGATGAAGACCATTACCGGTTTGAGGCATCGTACAGGAATTTCCCGATGGGCATTGGTGAGAACCCCATCCGGATGCTTACCCTGTATCCCAATCCTGCCGATGAATCGTTCAGGATAGGCGGACTGCCCGAAAATACCCGTCAGACAGTTGTTGGGCTGTATGATGCGGCAGGTGTAATGGTGCAGGGGATTTCAGTCCCGTTAAACGGAACGGTAAGCACCGCAGGCCTTGACAATGGTCTGTATATCATAAAAGCAGCTGCCGGCAGTGAAGTGTTCACAGGTAAGCTTCTGATCAGTCACCCGTAGAATTCTGCACATTTAACCGGCGCCTGTATAAAACGGCTGTCAACCTGTCAATAACAACCAATTCCTGATAGTATGAAAAAAGTATTCACGGTTACAATCTTCTTAGTCTGTACCTTTTCGGTTATCACCTGGATGGGATGTTCAAAAGACGACAATTCAGATGACGATGACAATACGCCGCCTTCGGTGCTGTTTGAAGGGGCCTTCGACAGTATCACCACATACCCTGAACTTACGGAGATCACGTTTGTGACACAGGAAGGGGGACTGCTAAAGGCAGATGTTTTCCCCGGACAGATCATAATACAGGTGGCAGGCCCTTCGGCAGAACAGGTGAGGGACCTGGTAATGAAGAACGGGGGGAAGATTGTGGTTCAGGTGCCAAAAGCCGGGCATTATATGGCACAGATAGATCCGCTGAAGACCGGTATGTTCCTGAATGCGATGTACAAGAGTCCGTTGGTTAAGCTGGCGTGTCCGAATATGCCAAGTACAGGCAAATTCCACAATAGTGTAAGCGCCGAATGGATGGAAAGTAATGGCAGCGTGGTGGATGGGGGCAGGGTATTGAAATCGGTGGCGGGCGATGCCGGAAGTATTATACAGACTGTGGATGTGCCTTCGCTCATAGACTGCGGACAAATGACACACCTTGAAGCGGTGGCACTGAAAGCAGGGGAAGCCGGGACAGGGGTAAATACCCATGATGTGAGCGTTGACCCGGATGAGAATGCTGATTTGTCCTATCCTTTCAGAAAGACCATCGAGCTGATTGAGTATTCGTATGTCAATAAGAAGCCGGTGGTGATCAATCTCTCCATGGGTGGTGATGATGCTATTCCGGGTTGTGCGAATGAATTCTATACGATTATGTGCTATGTGCTCGATTCCATTGCAACACTCAATCCGCAAATACTTGATTACGCGGTAGTAATGATGGCCTGCACCAACAACTATGAAAACGAAACGTCAGAAATCAACGCACTTACGAGTATTGACCCGGGGTCAGTTATCTGGAACCATCTTTATTTCGTGGGTGCGGGAGAGGGGGCAGGAGGATGCACAACTCCGGAAACAGGACAAGGGTATGCTGATCCGGGAACAGGAAACTACCTGTCGGCACCGTCATGCAATCAGCCAATACCTACCACCAATTGCAGTCCCAGCGGCAATTCTTTCGCGGTCCCCCAACTGGCGGGTGTGGTTGCGAAAACCTATGAGCTGCTTAAGCAGGACAACAATCCGAAACAGTTGTCGGAAATTACCGAAGCGTTGTGGGCCTATCAGGCTCAGTACAGCGGAAACCTTCCGACCCCTGAGCAGTTGGTCGCCTTTATTACAGGAATAGTACCGGTGGCGCTGTATGACGGAACATGGCAGGGAACGTTCAGTTACAGAGCTTCTGTACCACAGGATGAAGACCCGAATGAGATCATAAATACCAGCTTTATGGTTACGATTACCCTGAAATCGGAAGTGTCGCTTCCCGATTATCCGCATTTGCTGCGCATACAGTCAGTTACATGCAGCGACCCGCGGTTTGGTGCGACTATGGCGGTTGTACCAAACCAGGAGCTCAGCATGGTTTTCATCCCGGGCAATTACGGAAGCCAGGGGGCGCAGGGCATGGGAATAATCATTGAGTTCCCCAATGGCAGCACCATCATGACCAACAACTCATATGACGGTTGCTTCAGCATTGATCCTACAGGCACCGTTATCGCAAGCACGGCAATTGTGGAAGACGATGCTTTTCTGGCCGGTACCGGCATTGGCGATTCGGAGGACCCAACAAGCGGTCCGGGTTTGTATGCCTACAACTGGTGCACGTTCAGGCACTGGAAGTTTGAAAAGGTTGTGAAATAGACGGGATTAGTGTTTGAATCCAATCTGATGATTGGTAATACATATTCAATTAACTTTGATAGGCAATTGAAAGTTTTTTATACGGAATTAGAAGTGCAAAGTCAGCACGATAAACATCTGACCTGTTCGTTATGAAACAATCACATCTGTTACAGCCAATAAGTAAGTTCTTAAAATTCAATTTACTACTAATAATTATCACCGGATCGTTGATCTTAATTAATGGGTGCAAAGTGGAAGATGATGATAAGGATAAACCGGTTGATAAAGTTACATACAGCCTGAATGATATTAACGGGACGTGGAACAGGCACAGTCTGGTTACCTCAGGTAACGGGGGTTTCTGGATATATGGTAACATTGAAAACAAGGATGGGACTTCAACACTCAATACAGTACTGCCGGGTGCCGGTACATGGGATACCACCTATTCAAGCGAGGGTACAGCAGTTTCAGCTGAAGGTGTTATTACCTGGGCGCACGATCCTGCAGCTCATTCATATATGAGTTCCGATAAGAGACTATGGGTAGGTACTACCGTACGGGGAAATTTATATACACTTGTATTTGATCTCAAAGTAGTTGCAGGTACAAATTATAGTACTGCAGATTTCGAGGGGACATGGCACAGCTTTTACCTGGTATCCGGCGGACAATGGACCGGATGGGTGCGTGCAGTCAGTGTGATGAATAATGCAGGGAAATGTACATCGGTTTCTCAGGTAAACAGTGATGGTGATATACTGAATACTTCAGGAGGAACCTATGCTCTGGCCCCGGATGGGACCATAACCCTCGCGTCAAATTCTTACCACGGATTTATGAGCGCTGACAAGAAGATGTTTACAGCCACTATGACTGATGGTGGCGGGGGAGGCGGCCTGTTGGTTTCATTGAAAGAAGTGCCCGGAACTACCTTCAGTAAAGCTGATCTGGAAGGGAAGTGGGCAGTTCATACTATTATAGCCGGTGAAGAAAACATAACAGAACATGGAATAATATCAGTGGATGGGAATGGAAATGCCATTTTTTTAGAGATGAACAGGGACGACGGGTCAATATTCAATGATCCGGGTACTATTGCAGTATCAATTACCTCAACAGGTGAGGTTACTTTTGAAGAGGGTTACCACGGGTTTATGAGTGCAGACAAAAATTTCTTTATCGGACTGAGGGAGGA
>DATGXN010000315.1:0-7088 GCA_035298945.1 Chitinophagaceae bacterium
GGGGACCTGCACCCACGGGTGCTTGGACACCTTGTACAGCGGCCACAGCTTGAACCGGAGCCCCGGCATCAGCAGCTGCGCCTGGTAGCCGGCTTCGCCGTCGAACGCGATCGGGTCGTTCGACTCGAGGCGTTTGCCGAGCGTCTTGACGACGAGGCCGACCTGACCGGGGGCATTCAGCTGCGGGTATAATATTTGGGAAAAAGATGAACAGGAATGCGCTTCATGGATGAGTAATATGACAGACGATAACGGAATCAGTCTGTCAAAAAAAATACCCTTAACCGAAGATGCAAACTTTATAAAATTCCAGGAATCAAGACAAAAAGGAGAGGATTTCTACGTGCTGGAAATGAGTGGGGAAAGAATGAAGGAGCATTTCCGGTACCTGTGGAAAACAATTCCTGAGTTCGATGAAGCTTTTCGGGCCATGGAGAAGGCTGGCATCCCTTTGCCAGAGAAACAAGTTCATCACATCGCCAATTTTTCCCATGGCAATCTCATGTTCATAACCCTGGAGCCATGCCCTGAAGCCCATGATATTTTCAAGCGATTTGCATTGGTATTTGAACAAACCTATACCCGTTTTCTTGATCTCCAGAAAGCGGAAGCTATGGCTAAGGAGGCCCAGGTTGAAGTTGCATTGGAAAGGGTTCGCGCCCGGGCCATGGCTATGCAAAGCTCCGAAGAGCTCATTGAAGTGGCTGATGTCATGCGCGAACAATTGGGCAAATTGGGGCAGCCCGAACTGGAAACATCCGTTGTTCACCTTTATCCCGATGAAGGCGACACATTTGATTCATGGTATGTACTTCCTGCCATTGCATCGGGGCAACTGATCAAAGGCCGCGCTAAAATTGCAAAAAAAGGTGCCATCCTGGTAGAAGAAATGATCAGCAAATTCAAATCGAAAGAAACAGAATATACATTGGAAGCTAGCGGTGAAAAGCTCACCGAATGGATGGGGCATATGAAAAAATATCTGCCCGATGTGTATGAAAACAGCGTATTGGTTGATCACCCGCAAAAAACTTTTTACAGATTCTCCGACTTTTCCGGGGGTTCGCTGATCATGGTAACATTCAAAGAACCATCGGCGGAAGCCTGCAATTTTCAGAAAAGGGCAGCAAAAGTTTTTGACCTGGCGTATCAGAGGTTCCTGGACCTGAAAAATGCAGAAGCACAGGCCAGGGAATCACAGATACAACTGGCACTCGAACGTGTGCGGGCCAGAACCATGGCCATGCAACGCAGTGAAGAATTGCCTGACGCAGCAAACCTGTTGTTCCACCAGCTACAGAACCTGGGAATGCCTGCCTGGAGCGCCGGCTATTGCACATGGGCAGAAGATAAGAAATCGATCACCTTATGGATGAGCAGCGAAGGAGTGCTTCAACCCCCATTCAACGCGCCGCTGACAGAAGATCCTTCATTCGTCCACATGCTGGAAGCTCATGAAGAAGGGAAAGCATTGCATATCGAAGCTGTTGGTGGTGAGGAACTGGTCAACCACTACAAGTATATGCGCACGCTACCGGTGGTAGGAGAAATCTTAGACAGCATCATTGAAGCAGGTCATCCATTACCCACCTTCCAGATCTTTCATTGCGCTTATTTTTCAAAAGGTTTCCTCTTATTTATCACCTACGAACCAATTCCCCAGGCCCACGAAATCTTCAAACGTTTTGCCAATGTATTTGAGCAAACCTATACCCGTTTTCTTGATCTCAAACAAGCTGAGCAACAGGCCAGGGAAGCACAGATCGAAGTATCTCTGGAAAGGGTGCGGGCCCGCGCCATGGCCATGCAGAATTCTGATGAACTGAGAGAACTGATCGGAACTGTATTTACTGAACTCACCAGGCTGGACATCTCACTGACCAGAACGCTGATCATGATCAACGATCCCGAAACCCTGGATTCAATTTGGTGGATGGCCAATTCTGAGGCCCCCACCCAACCCATGGGATTTCCGGTTCAGTATCACGAGTACCCACCTTACATCGCTTACATGAAGGCCTGGAAACAAAAAGAACTCAAATTCCTCTATGTACTGGAAGGCCAGGACAAAATAGGTTGGGACGATTTTATTTTCAGTGAAACGGGGCTTGCCAGGTTACCAGACTTCGTCATAGCCGGGATGCGTGCACCTGATCGGGTTTATTTACATGCGTCATTCAACAATTTTGGCAATCTCACACTGGCCAGCCTGAACCCTTTACCCGATGAACATTTTGACATACTGCTGAGGTTTGCCAAAGTATTCGATCTTACGTATACCCGCTTTAATGACCTGAGAATAGCAGAGGCCCAGGCCCGCGAGGCAAAGATCGAAGCCTCTCTGGAAAGAGTGAGGTCTAAAGCCATGGCCATGCACAGCTCGGAAGACCTTGCAGCCGCTATCAAGGTTTTTTATCATGAGATAGAAACCCTCAGCATCACACCCCGCCGGTGCGGTGTAGGATTGCTGGATAAAGAAACCCGAACAGCTGAGCTCTCAACGATGAATACCACAGAGGAAGGCAATATCGTGGAAGTGATCGGCAGGATAAAAATGATCGACCATCCGATTCTGGAGGCCGTCTATGATCATTGGATCAATCAACAGGAATATCATCCCGTACTCAGAGGCAATGAGATCAATGAGTATTATAAACTTTTAAGGCCCCAGATATCCCTCCCTGATTATCCGCACGACGCAGTTCAATATGGATATTTTTTCTTCTTCCCGGAAGGAGGCGTGTACGCATGGACAAACCAGGAATTACCAGAAGATGAATTACAGTGTTACCGGAGATTTACCTCTGTATTGAGCCTTACCTACAAACGCTACAAAGATCTGAAAAATGCAGAGCTGCAAACTCACAAGGCGCAGATCGAAACGGCACTGGAACGGGTTCGTGCCCGGGCCCTTGCGATGCAGCATCCCGAAGAGCTGATTGATGTGTCCCAGGTATTGAGATACGAAATGGGATTGCTGGGAGTAGAAGAACTCGAGACCTCCAGTATTTATCTGAACGATGACACCACGGGAAAAACTGATTGCTGGTACGCCATAAAAGATCTTCGTTCTGCAGATCAGAAACTGGTCTCAGATCATTTTGTGCTGGAACTGAAAGATACCTGGGTGGGCAGGGAAATGCTGAAATTCTATCTCTCCTCGCATAAGAAAACTTCTATTGTAATGAAGGGAGAAGCCAGGAAGGAATGGATCCATTATTGCGAAGAGCGATCCTCCGTTTTAAAAGGCTATTACGGAACCGAGATCCCTGAAAGGACTTATCACCTGTATAAATTCTCACAAGGTGCCATTGGCGTTGCTTCAGCCGGTGAGATTTCACATGAGAGCTGGGACCTTTTGCAAAGAGCAGCCTCTGTATTCTCTCTCGCTTACTCACGCTTTAAAGATCTCACCAATGCAAGGCTTGATCTGTTCAGATTGAAAGAAGAAAAACAAAGGGCTGAAACCGCACTGACTGAACTCAAATCTGCGCAGGCACAGTTGATACAGGCGGAGAAAATGGCTTCCTTGGGAGAACTCACTGCAGGCATAGCACACGAGATACAGAACCCCTTGAATTTTGTCAATAATTTCTCTGAGCTGAGTGGTGAACTGATCAGGGAAATGGAAGAAGAACTTGAAAAAGGAAATAAACAGGAAGCAAAAACTCTTGCGGAAGACATTCAAAGCAACCTTGAAAAGATCAACTATCATGGCAAGAGGGCCGATGCCATTGTAAAAGGGATGCTACTTCATAGCCGGACCAGCCGTGGCGATAAAGAAGCCACTGATATCAATGCACTGGCAGATGAATTCCTCCGTCTCTCCTATCATGGCATGCGGGCCAAGAACCATTCCTTTAATGCAGACATGTATACTTCCTTCGATGCATCTATCGGGAAAGTACAGATCAACAGCCAGGATATAGGCCGCGTTCTGCTCAACCTTTTCAATAACGCATTTTATGCGGTGGGAGAAAAGAAGAAAAAAATGAATGATGATTACGAACCCCTTGTTACTGTGAACACAAGGCTCTCGGGCAACAATATTGAAATAGAAGTGAAAGACAATGGCCTGGGCATTCCTGAGAAAGTAAAAGAGAAGATCTTCCAGCCCTTTTTTACCACCAAGCCTACTGGTGAAGGAACAGGCCTGGGACTCAGCCTGAGTTATGACATCATTACAAAAGGTCATGGCGGGAGTATCAAAGTAGATACGATAGAACAAGCGGGTACCACATTCACCATTCAATTACCGATTGAGAACAGAACTTAGTTATCATATCCTCAATTATCCTGCTCACTAAACACTACCCCAAACACGTATGAGAAAATTCTTTCACCCCCATCTTCCTGCACTGACGGAAAACTCTTTCCTCAGGTATTTCAGCTTTTCACTTTTATACCTGGCCCAGGGCATACCACATGGCATCATGTATTTTGGCATTCCTGCATGGATGGCTATGAAAGGGAAGTCTGTTGCAGAGATCGCCTCATTTGCCGGAGTGCTTGGCCTTCCCTGGAGTTTCAAATTCCTGATGGCGCCAATCATTGACCGGTACACCTACTTACCCATGGGAAGAAGAAGACCCTGGGTACTATTCAACCAGGCAGGATTACTGATCAGCTTCATCGGGCTTTCGATGGTTCCGAACCCTCTGGAAAATCTTGGCCTGCTGATGGCCGCAGGGTTCTGTGTCAGTTTCTTCTCCGCTTTCCAGGATGTTGCCACAGATGGAATGGCCATCGACATCATCCCGAGAGATGAACAGGCCCGCGCCAACGGTTTGATGTGGGGCTCAAAAACCATTGGGATTTCGGCCTCCCTGGCGGCAGGCTCGTGGATGCTTAACCGGGTCAGTTTTTCGTTTGCCATACTTACACTGGCAGTTTCCCTTGGGATCATCATGCTGGTGCCTTTGCTGATGAGGGAAAGGCCCGGTGAAAAATTCCTGCCAGGTATGCCAGGCAAAACATCTCCGGAATCCGAAGAACTTCACCTGGACAGCTGGGGCGAAATTCTCCGGTCCATCATGCACGTGATGCTGCTTCCTTACAGTATCCTGCTATCTGTTTTACTATTTGTAATGGGTGCTGCCTATAATTTCATGAACACACTGATCCCCATCTTCACAGTAAAGAATCTGAACTGGACCGATGAAGAATACTCCCAGGTCTATTCCGCTGCCTCTTTGTTTGCGGGAGTGCTGGGCATGTTCATTGGCGGATACCTGATCGACCATTTTGGCCGGATCAGGATGCTGAGTATTTATTACATGTTACTGATCCTGCTTACTGGCGGCATGGCTTATTATGAAGTCCATTGGCTGGAATCACATTTCACAACTGCTTTTATACTTTTCTATACCACGCTATACGTATTCTCCACTATTGGCCTATTGTCGATTGCCATGAAATTCTGCTGGAAGAAAGTGTCCGCTACGCAATTCACTATCTATATGGCTATCACCAACCTCGGATTCTCTGTAGGTCCTGGTTTGATAGCACCGATCAAGGAAAGATACGGCTGGGAATTCACCATCCTGGTATTTGCCATTGTAGTATCCGTAGTACTGTTCCTGCTTCAGTTCATGCGCACCAAGGTTCACATGCATCAACTGGAAGAATTGGAAAAACAGGATCTGCTGATCCATGAAACCATATTTAAATACGAAACCACCAGTTAGGGATCTGATCTTTATGATCACTTGGCTATAAATTCTTAATTTAATGCCATAATCCAGTTAGCAAATTTGTGTTGAATGAAATATCATTTCCTGATCATCTTCATATTCCTGAAAGTGTCAACCGGCATGGCCCAGTTGAATCCACAGGATAGCCTGAAGATGGCATTGCTGGATACCGATAATGATTCAACCCGCTACCTGCTTCTGGCCAAACTCGGATATTTCTATGCGGAAACAAAAACAGATTCAGCTTTATATTTCCTGAACCTGGCACAGTCCATTGCCGTAACCAATAACAAGAAAATTTCTGCCGCCTACGCATTGGACGGTATAGGCTACTGCCTGATGAAGTTGAATGCATACGGACAAAGCCTTGAAGCGTTCAATGAAGGTTTCAAATATGCAGAAGACCCAAAAAATGAAAGATCTGCCTGGGCGATCTGGCCAGACCTTCCCCTTTCGCAAATGAGAACCAGCACCCTTACAGGTTTGCATACCGATATGGGTCACCTGTTAGGCGCAACCGGAAATACTGAACAGCAGCGATTTCATTATGAAGAAGGTCTCAAACTGGCAAGGGCCAATAATTATTTTGAGAACCTTAGCCTGCTATATAGCTCCATTGGCAAAATGCATCTTACCCAGGACCTGCTGGATTCTGCATTATACATGCAGAGAACTGCCATCAAACTATCACTTGAAACCGGTTACAAAAAATATCTCTGCGCTTTCTATAATGATATGGCGAGGATCTATCTGCAAAAAGGAAACTACGATTCTGCTAAAACCTATTTACACACTGCCATTGACGTTTCATTTGAAGCCTACAATGACGCGGGGCGGCTGGAGGCTTATAAAATTCTCACAGGCCTCTACCTGGAAAGGAAAAATAAGGACTCCAGTCTTTACTATGCCAACACATTCCTGGACGAGATCAATTCCATGGAGAATCACCAGGACCTTGGCATTGCCTATGAAAACCTGTTCAAAGCCTATGCACTGAATAACCGGCAGGACAGTGCTTATAAATACCAGGGCCTTGCGCTGACAACTAAGGACAGTCTTTACAACGACAAGATCAAAGTGCTTTCTGAATTTCAGAATCTGAGCCTCAGTGAAAAACTCCGTGTGCAGCAGCTGGAGAAAGATAAAGTGATCAGCCAGGGCAATATCCGAACGTATGCCTTGCTTGGAGGTACCAGCCTGATCGTGCTGCTTGCTGGTATATTCTATCGCAACAGCAGGCAACAGCGAAAAGCACATGATGAAGTGAAAAAAGCTTATGGCGAACTAAGGGACACCCAGGGCCAGTTGGTACAAAGGGAGAAAATGGCTTCGCTTGGAGAACTCACAGCCGGCATCGCACACGAGATCCAGAACCCGTTAAACTTTGTCAATAAT
>DATGXN010000316.1:0-4290 GCA_035298945.1 Chitinophagaceae bacterium
TGAAATCAGGCAGGTTCTCCACCTTGGCATATGGAAATGATCTTAGCTTCTGCACCAGGTGGTAATTCTCCAGTCCCGATACAGCAACTGAATTCAGTTTGCCCAGGTTAATATTTCCATCGTCTTCAAGGCAAGCCTGATCAAGTAAGATGTGTTTGATCCGGCCTATTACAAGCCTGGTATTATTGTGCGTAATGGGTATCACTTCTACCAATTCCATTCCCAATCGAACCCTGCTTTCCATAACGAAGGGTGCATCAAACCCTTCTATGTGATACGGCGTGAGTTTACAGGCTTCAAACTCAGAAATCCCCGATTCAAATCTCGCCGACGTATAATGAGCCTTTTCTACAAAATCCTCATGAACATGATTGATCGTATAAACATTATGGGCCATGATATTCCTGAACGTATCACCGGATACGTCAACGGGCCTTTGAATAAATCCTACCAATGCCGGATCAGCACCAAGATGGACCACCGAAGAAAATATTGCGAGATTTCTATGTCCTACTTTGTTCTGAGTACCAATAAGCATAGCAGGTTTGTACCCGGTAATACTATTGATAAGGTTTGCCCTGAAAAATCTTTCGCAATCTTCCAGATCTGCACTGGTCAGATGTAATTCCGTCATCGTTTACTGATTTTGTTCATGCTGATGGCGCGTTGCCTGCTGCATTTGAACCTCCTGATATCGGGATCGCGTTTAGCCAGGTGCTTTTGGCTTACACCGCTGTTAACCCGTTTGCGCCAGAGGTTGAAGCTGCTTCGCTTGAGTGATCGCCGCATCAGGGTGATCACCTCGGCCTCAGAAATGCCAAACTGGGCATGAATAGCCTCAAAGGGCGTTCTGTCTTCCCATGCCATTTCAATGATCCTGTCTGTATCCCCGATCATCATCAGGGATAGTAAACAAGACAGGGGCGTTATGGTTCAATTTAATTCCTGGCCAGACTGTAAGGAAACCAGGTGTCGTACGTCTATATGGCAAAAAACTTATGAGCGAATCGAATAAAAATATCCTGGCCTGGGCATTGAGGCTGATCGCGGCTGTCATTATGCTGCAGACCCTGTATTTCAAATTTACCGCCGCTGAAGAATCGGTATACATATTTTCGACCCTTGGTATGGAACCCTGGGGCCGGATCGGTACGGGGGTCATGGAATTGATCGCATCTATTCTTATCCTCATGCCCCGGACAACAGCTATTGGAGCTGCACTGGGCGTAGGGATCATGGGCGGGGCCATTCTCTCCCACATATTCGTTCTCGGTATATCGGTGATGGGAGATAACGGTCAGCTCTTCGTCTATGCATTGCTGGTATTCTTTAGTGCACTGGGACTTCTCTACCTGCAACGTCGTGATATTCCCTATTTGAAATGGTTAAACCAACCTAGGAAAATTCGTTGAAAAAGCTTAACTAGATGTTGATTTTCTTCTCCCTCCAAGGGGCCTCCCTCCAAGGGCCGCCCCTTGGAGGGAGGCCCCTTGGAGGGAGAAAAATCAATAAAAAATTAACTATGGCTATTGTACTCGTTACCGGAACCAGCAGCGGGATCGGATTTGGCACCGCTAAATTGCTCGCAGAAGCAGGCCACACCGTTTACGCCACCATGCGTAATCCCAAAAAATCACCGAAACTTATTGAACTGGCGGAAAAAGAACATCTACCAATCACTGTACTGACCATGGATGTAGACAACAGCGAATCTGTCAAACAGGCCGTGGACACTTTAATGAATATCGAAGGCCATATCGATGCATTGGTAAATAATGCAGGCATCGGTGCTATGGGATCAGTTGAAGAAACACCCATTGATCTTTACCGGGAGGTCATGGAAACAAATTACCTGGGTGCCATCCGTTGCATTCAGGCGGTACTGCCTTATATGAGGCAGAAAAGGGCGGGCACAATTATCAATATCACATCTGTTGCAGGAAAGCTATGGGGGCAGTCCCACAGTCCCTATTGCGCCTCCAAAGCAGCACTGGAAGCATTGAGCGAATCCCTGGCCCAGGAAGTTGCACAGTTCAATATCAAGGTGGCAATTGTTGAACCGGGAGTGATCGATACCGCGATCTTCAGCAAGGAGACGGAAATACCAGCACACACCCATTACCCCCACTACCGCCGGCTGAAAGCCCTATTTGCTGCTGCACTGGAAAACCATGTTCCGCCATCCGTAGTAGGCAATGTGGTGAAAGATGTTGTGGAAGGAAAATCAACAAGTTTCAGAAACCCTGCAGGACCTGATGCTGAAGGCCTGATCCAATGGCGCGCCTCTTTGACAGATGAAGAATGGGTACAGTCACATAATATAGACGACGAAACCTGGCTGGCACATACTAAAGAAGCATTCGGAATTGATATGCGGAAATATCTTGAATCTGAAATCATATTCACTGCCCCGGCTTAGACCCGAGAACATTTTCTATGATCTCCTCTTTCTGCTTTTCGGTCAGTTTTTCCACAGGCTGCCGAAGACCAAAAGCTTTAGCGATCAGCTTGTTTTGTGCCGAAAATCTCCGGCATAAACTGCATTCCGCTAAATGCCTCCAAAGCTGGAAACGCTGAAATGCAGAAAGTTTTCCTTCTTCCTTTTTCGAAATAAGGTCCACCGCTTTTTTGCATGTGATCTTTGAATTAGTCATTTTCCAATCCAATTTTTTTCGAGGCAGGCCCTCAATTGTACTTTTGCCCGGTGGATCAACACCCAGTAATTAGAAGATGTCAGCCCCATGATCTTACAGATCTCTTCACTATCCAGGTCATCTACATATTTCATAACAAATACAGCATGCTGTATCTGCTTTAGTTTTTTTCCGCAGGATTCAAAGACTTTAAAAAAATCCCGGCCCTCGATCTCATTTTGAAAATTCACACTGAAAGAGGAAGGATACATTCCCTTTCGCCAGTGGTCCTCACTGTCAAAAAATGTTCCCTCGTCGTTTTCGGGGCTGATTTCGAGAACCACGGCTTGGGTATTCAACTTTCTGAAATGATCAATGATCCTGGTTTTAAGTATCAATAACAGCCAGTTCTTCACTGACGATTCACCCCGAAACGAATCCCTGTTGCGCCAGGCCGCCAGGTAGGTATCCTGCACAAGGTCCCTGCCCAGCTCTTCATCTCCCACCCTCTTCATCGCATAATGAAATAAAAGGTCAGAATGATCTTCTACCCATTTCCGGAATTCTGTTTCACTGAGATTAGTTCTTTCCATGCAGACTTCTCCAATATAGCTAATTGCGCCAGTATACACGTCCTTCGCTATTCAACATTCTTCAACGCTGGCCAGTTCTTGTCTGCTTTTTCAATCATCCCTTTGGTATCCTTGCTCCAGAACTCTTTCACCTTCCTGTTGTAATTAAAATAGAGTTTATCGTCAATAATGGTCCAGGTATCTGTTTCCGTGGGCGCCTTATGGCCGTCAGCCATTCCATAAGCACAGTAACCTCCGTATTGGGGCGCATATTTTTCCGGGCTCTGTTTGAACTGATCAAGATTCGCTTTGGATGAAAATAACCAACGCGCATCTTTCCACTCATAAGAATATTTCTCATCACCTTTCACTGGTTTGCTTTCCATAAAAAATGCCACCGGATCATAGCCCCTGATGGCTGCACCATCTTTCTGGAAAATCTCGGCCTTCTGTGCGCTTAATCTTAAAGATATCAACAGCACTGCTAACACATGGATGATCTTCATAGAATAATTTATTTGGTTAATTTTTGCCAGTTCTGATCTGCTTTGGAACGTAGGCCGTTCTCGTCTTTATTCCAGCTTTTCAAAGTGTTATTAAAGTATTTATTATAGAAGAGGTAAAGCTTTCCATCCAGGATCTTAAATGTTTCCGGATCCACCTCAACTTTTTCACCGTTCTTTCCCATCGCATAGGCACACCATCCGCCGTATTGAGGTTCATAGCGTGAAGGAGCAGTCCTGAAGGCTTCTTTGTTTTTAACATCCGAGAAATGATAGGTGACGCCTTCATAGACCAGCGTGTTGGCTGCGTTTCCCTTAACAGCCTTGCTCTGGGTGAAATATGCAACAGGGTCGTACCCTTCTATGGCCAGTGAAGAAGCTGCGAGATTGAAGTCTTTTTTTCTTTTATCCGGCTGCGCACTGGCAGACAATTGGAGAATGATAAACAATAACAGGAAAGGCAATACGCTTTTCATCATATGGTTTTACCATATAGACGCACCTCTATCCATAACCTTACAGTTTACCTGGAATTTTTTGCTGTGCTGTAGTGAACCGCCATTTTATTCACCATGAAATTGC
>DATGXN010000317.1:0-13240 GCA_035298945.1 Chitinophagaceae bacterium
TACCTGAATATGTTCCTGTATGCCAATAATGAGCTCAGGCAGGTGGATTCAGTATCAGCAAAAGAGAATATGAAATTGCTTTCCCTTGCTGTAAAAAACGACATTGACCAGTATCGCAAGTGGCTCAGGGCATATGATACAGCCCTGGGTGATCTTATTGATATAGCCTATAACCAATACCTGAAACTTAATGAACAGCCCGCAGGAAGAAGAAGCTATAACCAGGTGGTGATCTGGCTATTGGCTTATTATCGCCAGCATGGAGAGATATGATCAGAATTTATTCTTCCACATCATGCTTTCCACAGGACGATCGATCTGGCCACTGTATTTGGCATTTTTCTTCTGGTTGTATTTGACCTCGATCTCGCCATCTACGGGGAAATAGATCAATTGGCCTATAGGCATGCCTTTATACACTTTAACTGGCTGTTTCACAGAGATCTCCAGCGTCCAGTTTCCGCAAAAGCCTACATCCCCTTTGCCCGCTGTGGCATGTATATCAATCCCTAATCTGCCCGTGGAAGACTTACCTTCAAGGAATGGAACGTGAGCGTGGGTCTCTGTATATTCGAGGGTAACACCCAGGTAGAAGATATGAGGGTAGAGGACAAATCCCTCTTCGGGGATTTCGAAATACTCGATCTCATTATGCTTTTTCGCATCGAGAATATGCTCCCGATACGTGGCCAGCCAGGGCCCCAGGTGTACATCGTAAGAATTACTGCCCAGTGCTTCACGGTCGTAGGGCTTGATCACAATGGTCCCTTGGGCCATTTCTTCCAGGATACGTTTATCGGAGAGGATCATTGAAAACTTTGTTTTTTGTTGGCTTTTGTAAGAAAGCGAAATTCGCATTTAGGACCTGTATATGTCACTGTTTTATCAACAAGATATCAACGAGACCACCAGATTGGGCGTATGGAAGATAGAAGAGGAGTCTTCTTTCTTCCTTGAACAGGTTCCATTACACCGCAATATCACTCATCCGCACAAGAAACTTCAACATCTGGCAGGCAGATACCTGCTGAAATTCCTATTTCCGGATTTCCCCTATGAACTGATACGGATAGCAGATACAAGAAAACCATTCCTGCACAATGAACAATACCATTTTTCCATCTCACATTCCGGCGATTATGCTGCTGCGATTGTCAGCTCTACAAAGAGGGTGGGCATTGATGTAGAGTTATACAGTGATAAGGTGATGAAAGTGCTGCATAAATTCCTGTCGGCCGAAGAATCCCAATTGATCATGGATCAGGATGCATTGCCATTCATTAACGAAACCCTGATGTGGAGTGTGAAAGAATCAGTGTTCAAATGGCATGGAAATGGAGGCGTGGATTTTAAGGAACATATCCATATCAGGGGATTTGGAAATTCCTCTGAGGATAAGCAGTTAAATACTTCATTCCTTGGAGAGCCCCAAGCTGAACTGGATGTGTTTTTCAGGTTGTTTGACGAGGTTTGCCTGAGCTGGGTGAGCAGCGATCACACCGGGTAATTGTGATTGGGATAATTCAAAGGATCCTGTGATAACAGGTCGCAAAGCAATTTATACAGGTCAGGGTATTGCTCGTTCAGTTTATCGGGACTTTGAAAAAAGATCTCAATACTCTCCGCCCAGAACTCCTGGAAATTCTTCATGGCATAATTCGAATAAAGGCCCACAATGAGTAATTTCTCACGTTCGAAAACTTTATCACCCAGGGATGTGAAATGATGGAATGAGTCCTGGAATACGTTATCACGATTTTCCTCGGCTTCGAAATTCTGGTAATAAAGTGCATGTGCCATTTCATGCAGCCCAAGATTATTTCTGTCGTATTTATTCTTATATCCTTCCAGGAATTGTTTCCAGGCAATATTGATCGTGTTGCCGCTTACATTACCAATAAGTATCCGCATGGGTTCCATACCTATGAACTCCTGGGGATAGATCTGGATGATAGTGAAATGGGGCATCATGTATTTGCTCAGCCCGAAAGTAAGTTGAATGGCTGCTGCACTGAGCAGAATGGGCATTTCGCGGTAGCCTTTTACATCATGAATGACGAAGATCTTGGCACGAATGAATTTTTTCAGCCTGCTGATGAATTTATCCTGGTCAGGATGCACCAATTTTGAAAAATAGGGAAAATGTTTGATCAGAACTTTACGCAGTACTTCTTCTGAGAAATCAAGGTTATCGCCGCGGTATACCAGTGGGGAACTTATGTATCCCGCCTCTTTGTTCATTTCAAGCTCCCCGGTGCTTTCATCCACTTCAGCTGACCTTACATTACGTGACTGCCTCACAATCAACCAAATCAATCCCACGATCAGTAGTAAGGTGATCAATAATTCCATCAGGGGGGTACAGCTTTAATGAAATAACGAAAATAGGATCAATAAATTATCATTTGGAGCACAAAAGGCAGGCCAAATGCAAGCCCCAAGAAGTAAAGTATTGAGATATAACAACTAAGGCCGGAGGAGTTCCTTGCTGTTGTTAAGCCCATTCCCGTTGTATTTAAGGGTGGCATCGATGGTTTGAGTGATAGCCTTTTCGATATCTTCAGGCGGTATTCCTAAAGCCTGTGCTGCGGGAGCCGGATCAATGAAAAAATCATGATCCTCCATGTCCAGCAGTCCCAATGCGTCATAGGCAGCTTCTTTACCAGCCATTGCCAGGTGTTCAGATTGGAGCCTTGCTTTTTCAGCGAAATGGGAAGGCGGCATGGCTATAATATTCCGTTTCAGGTCCAGGTTGGCTGAAAATATTTCGAACAGTTCCTTGTATTTGAGATTGATGTTTCCTATGGGGTAGTTCTTGTGGCCTTCGAGTTTTTCGCAGGCATGAGCTGCTGCGATTCCCACCTGGTTCATCGTAATACATGCAGTGCCACCAGCGTGTACATGAACCACAGCCCTGGATTGTTTCAGCAGATCAATATAAAAACCCCACGGGGTACCTCGTTTCGGAGCTGCGCCAAAAATATAGGGCAACTCCAGGATGCCAACAGAAATTCCAGGTCCGGCTTCTTCAAATGCTACCTGATTCTGCTCAAATCTGGATCTGATATAAGGACTTTTATCGATAATATTCAAGTGCGGAAACATACGGTGCATCGCAGTGTAATAAGACCCCAGAATGATCAGTTTTTTGGCTCCCGAGATCTTCATGGCAGCAACCAGGTTTCTTATCGGTTCCACATTGGCTGCCCTGAATCCATGTATTGCCGGCGCATCAAAGAGGTTGCGACCGTCTGCTCCGGCTGCATGTATGATCACATCAAATCCGCTGATCAGATCTGCCAGTTCATGAACTCCGCATTCATCCGTATTCCTGAGCAACACAGTTGTAGCATCCGGAAGATAACCCTGCTCCGGCGCTTGCCCTATACCTATGGCCAGGGTCTGGTGTCCCATAGCGTGCAAACGATGAATGGTAAAATATCCCAACTGCCCGGTTCCGCCTATCATTGCGATTTTCATACCTGAAAGTTCTGCTTTTTCCTGATGTAGCAAGGGTTCGGGGGACAAGTATTTTGGAGTCTGCAGGGACCAGGGATGGGGGCGGGAAGAAAATGAAAAAACCCAAGCCTTCGCTTGGGTTTTAGTGCCCGGGGCGGGAATCGAACCCGCACTCGCTTTTTCGGCGAACAGGATTTTAAGTCCTGCGTGTCTACCAGTTCCACCACCCGGGCAGGCAGTGAACAAAAAAACCATCCCGTTTTGCGGGATGGTTATCAGAGCGGAAGACGAGATTCGAACCCGCGACCCTCACCTTGGCAAGGTGATGCTCTACCAGCTGAGCTACTTCCGCATATTTAAGAGCTGAAAACGGGTTGCAAATATACACATTGCAATGTTTCAGCCAAAAAAATTACTTGTATTTAGGCGTGTACTGCGTGCTTTCAGGGATCTCAACTTTGGGTTTCCCTTTATAACGGGCTGAATAAAGTCCGTAACAGCTGCCCAATAAAAATGCAGTGAAAGTGAATACCTGAACATGAAAGAGAAAGCGTGAAGTGATCACCCAGTTTCTTCCGAATTCTTTTTTATCAGCGCTTTGTTCCAGTTGATGTGCCATATTTAAATATTGCGTTGCAAAAATAAGGTTTGAGATCAAATATTCATTTTTTGGAGTGTACAATTTCAGTGAATAGTTTTTTCCCCTGTATGAAATGCTCCCAGGCGATGTTTCCATGGTAAAATCCTTCCAGCATACCACCTGTTTCTGGCGGGAAGATACTTTCTTTCCTGTGGTATAGGATCCAGGATATCCACGCACCATGGGCTTTCAGCACGGCCCAAAAATAATGGGGCTCCCTCAACAGCAACAGGTTTTTCCAGGCACTCACTGCGTCCAGCAGGATCCTGATGGGGATCTTCCATACCTTCTGCGACCAGGGAAGATTCTTGGAAAGCATGATCAGGTTATTCCTGAAATTCAGAAACACCTTGCGTTCGTTGCCTTTGGGTAGAGTGCCTCCGCCAACATGGTAAACCACTGAAGCAGGGCAGGAATAGATCTTATATCCTAAAAGTTGGATTCTCCAGCAAAGATCGATCTCTTCCTGGTGTGCAAAGAAAAATGGATCGAAGCCGCCCGCATTATGAAACAGTTCAGGCCTGATGAACAATGCTGCGCCGCTGGCCCAGAATATGGGTTCAGCGATATCGTACTGACCCTTATCCACTTCACAATCATCGAATATTCTTCCTTTACAGAAAGGATAACCGAATGCATCCAGCCATCCACCGGCGCCGCCTGCATATTCGAAGGTGCTCCGGGTACGGTAGTCCAGCAATTTAGGCTGGCAGGCTCCGATATGCCTGTTGCTTTCCAACAGGCTCACCATGGGTTCAAGCCATCCAGGCGTCACTTCCACATCGGAATTCAGCAGCATATAGTAATCCGCATCAACCTGTTTTAATGCAGTATTATATCCTTTGGCAAAACCTTCATTAACAGAGCTCCGGAGTACTTTTATTGATGGATAATTTGAATAGATGAATGAGATGGAATCGTCTGTTGACCCGTTATCTGCCACTACCACCTGAATGTTGGAATAAGTAGTGCTGAGGATCGAGGGTAAGAATTGTTCCAGGTGTTTTTTTCCGTTCCAGTTCAGTATGACTATCGCTACAGATGGTGAATCCAATTGCTAAGTTTATATTGCCAAAAATAAGCCCTAATTTATTAATCGCTATGCCGGCATTTGCAAACTGGAGAACATTATTGACCCTGGTGGCACTGATCATCGTTACGGGCACCATTTTCTATTCGAATTACCTGGCCAATAAAATAGCCGCTGACGAACGCCAGATCGTGGAAGCCTGGGCCGAAGCACATCGCTATATCGCGAGTGCCGGTCCTGATGATAATATCACTTTTGCTTCCGTGATGATCTCCTCACAGCAAACCATACCTGTAATTGAAACCAACGAGAAAGACAGCATCACCAACTTTCACAATATCGATTCAGCCGATGTAACTGGCGATAAGGAATACCTGCAGGAAAAGATCAGGGAATTTGCGAAGAATGGCCCTATCATTACCTACCTGAGCGGGGATTCCACAAAGTTCAATAAATACTATTACGGTGAGTCCAGGCTTCTCAAAGAGGTCCGTTATTACCCCTTTGTACAGCTTTTTATAGTGGCGCTTTTCATCCTGGTTACATTGAATGCGTTGAATGCCCGTCATCGGGCCATGCAAAACCAGCTTTGGGCCGGAATGGCCAAAGAAACGGCGCACCAGCTGGGAACCCCTGTTTCTGCATTGCACGGCTGGGTGGAAATGCTACGCGAAACGGGAACCGATCAGGAGATGGTGAATGAAATTGAAAAAGATGTAGTGAGGCTGAAGTTGGTATCTGACAGGTTTTCAAAGATCGGAAGTGCGCCCCAGCTTGAACAAAGGGATCTTATAGAAGCGTTGAAAACTGTGATGGAGTATGTGAAGAAAAGGGCTACTGACAAGGTGAAATTCAACATGGAAGCGGATAGTGAAAAACTGAATGTGCCCCTGTCAAATCCTTTGTTTGACTGGGTGATCGAGAATATTTTAAAAAATGCACTGGATGCCATGGAGGGTAGGGGCGAGATCAAAATACATGTCCATCAACACCCGGGTAAAGTGATGATCGACATCAGCGATACCGGGAAAGGCATGAGCTCTTCGCATATCGGTAAAGTATTCAATCCCGGGTTCACCACTAAGAAAAGAGGCTGGGGGCTTGGCCTGACCTTATCCAAGCGGATCATAGAAGACTACCACAACGGGCACCTGATCGTTAAACATTCTGAGATCGGCAAAGGAACCACATTCCGTATCACGATCCCATCCGGATCGTAGATCCGGATGGGATCGTGATACGGAAAAATGTGAAGAATATGATGAATGTGGTGAATGTGAGAAATGAAATGTGGGGAATGACATTCTCCACATTCCATTCTCCACATTCCCACATTCATCACATTCCCACATTAGAAAACCCAGCCTTACGGCTGGGTTTTCTGTGCCCAGGACAAGATTCGAACTTGCACACCCTTTCGGGCTCTACCACCTCAAAGTAGCGCGTCTACCAGTTTCGCCACCTGGGCAACGGGGCGACAAAATTAGGGAATTTTGGTAAATTATTTTTTCATTTCATAACTATATTCTACCGAGCCGGCCAATCTTTTCTGCTTGGTATAACAAGCCTCCTTTTTCTTAAGGCCATTGCTGTTATAATCGTATCTCCATACGAGGTAGTCTTTCCCGCTTTGCTGTACCACCATCATCTCGGCAAGCCTGCCCTCAGCGTTGTAGTCAAAAGTGTAGTCCGGTATCAGCTTACCCAGCTTATCCTGGTATCTTACAATATCAGTCAGTCTGCCGGCATCATCGTAATAATAAAAAACCTTATCACCCGCCAAACCCTTTCGCATCGATTGCTCTTCCGTCACCTTGCCTTTATCATCCACGATAAGCCTGATCTCCATGGTATCTGCATTTTCCCTTACCCGGATCATCTTTTCAGGAAACCCCTTTTCATTGTAGATCCAGGTATGGGATTCCGTGGTTTTGATCTTATCTTCCTGCGACCTGCTGGTGTTCAGGATCGATACTATTTTGCCATCAGGTCCATAACTGTACTCATAGATGGTGATCGAATTCTCACTGCTGTCAACTGTTCTGTACAGGAATCCCTGTTGATTGAAATAGTTGACCATGACTGATTTCTCCTTCGCGGCAGGCAGTTTGGTAATGGTTTTTAGCTGGGTATAACTGTTGTTGAACTGCTGTTCCATAAAAAAACCTTCGGTGGTTTCACCGGTAGCCTCCACAGATTTCATGGATACTCCGGTGACCTTTTCCTTCTTCATCAGTTGGAACTGCTCGTGGTTATACTTGTTGGTAATAATATCCTGGTAATAATACTGGGCTTGCAGTGCCGGGACCAAAACGGTCCACAGGAAAATAAAGAGTACAGCTGTTTTTTGCATTGCTGCGAATTTAATCAATTAATGAGGCCGGGCGTTTCCTTCAACGATATTAACGAACTGTAAAGGCCCTCCTGTATGGTAATTGTGCTTATTTTTAACAAAATTGAATGCAGCACAACTTGTCATATGGATCAAACTAATCAGGCTTTTCAACGACTTACGGAGATCATGGACGATCTGAGGGAGAAATGCCCCTGGGACAGAAAGCAGACGATCGATACACTTCGTTCTATGACCATTGAAGAAACCTATGAACTGGCCGATGCTATCACAGAAAAAGACTGGCCAGGCATCAAAGAGGAATTGGGCGACCTTTTACTACATATCGTATTTTATGCCCGGATCGGCCGGGAGCAGGGCCAGTTCACGCTGGAGGAAATGATCAACGGTATCTGTGAAAAACTGATCAGCAGGCATCCCCATATTTACGGCGATGTAAAAGTGAATGATGAGGAAGACGTGAAAAAGAACTGGGAGAAACTTAAACTCAAAGAAGGCAAAACCTCTGTTCTTTCAGGTGTCCCTAATGGGCTTCCATCGATGGTAAAGGCCATGCGATTGCAGGAGAAAGCAAAGCAGGTTGGTTTCGAGTGGGATAACAGGGACCAGGTTTGGGAAAAAGTAAATGAAGAAATAGCAGAACTGAAAGAAGCTGTAAAAGACAGGGACGAAGCAGATACCGAGGTTAACCAGGTGAAAGTGGAAGAAGAACTGGGCGATGTATTGTTCTCCCTGGTGAATTACGCACGTTTTTTGCATACTGATGCGGAACAGGCGCTTGAGAGAACCAACAAGAAATTCATCAGCAGGTTCAGGGAAATGGAATCGATCGCTATGCAAAATGGAAGATCCCTGCACGATATGTCACTAAGCGAAATGGACGAGATGTGGAATAGTATTAAGCGCCAAAAGGTCTGATCAATTGAGAAGTTTCTGGAAAGATACCATTTATAAAAACGCTTATTTTCTGATAGGCGCGGCATGGCTGTTCACCCTGTCGTTCATCTTCTCAAACTATTGGTCCTATACTTCTTCGCCCAAAGGAGTGAAAAAAAACCTGGAGAACTACCTCGCGAAAAACGAGAACGATTTCTTCGGTGTGCTTTCAGATACCACACTGCTGCTTCGGTTACTGAATGCCAATGAATCTGAGAAACAGGTAAATGTTCTAACTGAAAAAGGCTATGGTATTTTCATTTATAAACTGGAAGATTACGGGCCGATAGATCTCAAATTCTGGAATACGCAGGAAAGTTTGCCCACAGATGAGATGCTGGCAAGGTCTGACGGGGAATATCTTGTAGGGCTTCCCAATGGACAGTATGAACTCATCCGGCGAAAACTCCTGTTAAGAGGCCGTCAGAACATCCTGGCCTTTGCACTCATACCTGTGCGGAGAGATTTTTACCTGCAGAACGATTATCTCCAGAATGGATTTGTTGATCATCCCAATGTTGAAAAGAATTATACCATTTCCTCCCGGGAAACCGGTTATCCTGTAAAGAACTCATTGGGAAAAGTTCTCTATTACCTGGGAGCCAAAGGGGATGGCCGAACCATTACAAACGACTGGATCACGATACTCCTGCGGATCCTGGGCTCACTTTGTTTTTTGTTTTACCTGAATGCAATTTCCCTGGCAGTTTCTAAACGATATGGAGCTGGTTGGGGTATCGGATTTCTTGCTGCAGGAATATTTGTCTTACGAGGACTTACCTATTATGTCAGCATTCCATTCGATTTCCGCCAGTTCGAATTGTTTTCGCCTTCTGTCTACGGCTACAATTATATCCTTAAATCTTTAGGAGACCTGCTCATTAACGCATTGCTTTTCTTCTGGCTGGCAGTATTTGCTAGACGGCAGATCAATGCGCAGGATATCCGGATAAACCTTAAAAATAAACCCGCACGGATCATAGTTGCTGCTGTATTGATGTCTTTGCTTGTCTTGCTCACAATGATCAGCGGGAATATCATCAGGAGCCTGGTGGCAGACTCCCAGATCCCTTTTGACGTCACCAATTTTTTCAGCCTGAATTTATATTCAGTGTTCGGATTCATTGTGCTCTGTTCCGTGTGTATGGCTTTCTTCATCAGTTCCCAGGTGATTTTGCGTTTTGTAGACAGCCTGGCGGAAGCCACTTTCCTGTTCAAGATGCTGGTGGTAGTAGTATCCGGACTCCTGTACCTGACCACACAGATCAATAATCTTTTCGATTTCCAGATGTCGGTCATTGTATGGCTGCTCATTTACCTGGCTATTTCGCAGAATAAAATGCTCAAGGGCATCTATTATATTTCTGGTACTGCCATGGTGTACTGGCTGGTAATTTTTTCTGCATCCATCACCCTGGTGATCAGCAGCCAGAACAGGAAAAAGGAACGTGAGATCAGGAGACGGGTGGCAGAGAAACTTGCCTGGCAGGCAGATCCGTCCAGTGAAAAATTACTCAATGTTGCCATCGGCAGTTTGAATAATTATTTCTGGCAGGAGAACCTGAACAGGCTCAGAAATGCTGATGAAAGTGAACACCTCAAGGATTCCATCATCAATGCAAATTTTTCAGGATACCTCAACAGGTATGAGACCGAGTTCTATGTGTTTGATGAGAATGGTGATCCGCTCTCAGGCTATGAGCATTTCAATTACGATACCCTGGCTACCATCTATACCATGCAGGGCAAGAGAACAGGCATCAATAATCTGAGGTATTATGAAACTGCATTTGACCGGTTCAGTTATATCTATCAACGGGAGGTGAAAGATACGTCCAATGCCACCGTGGCTTATGTATACATGCTTTCAAATCCCCGCAGGTACCGAAGTGAAGCCATGATACCGGAACTTTTCAAACAGTCGGAAGATTATTCTTTCGAACGTTCTCCTCTATATGCCTATGCGGTCTATAACCAGGGTGAGCTGATCACCAATGTGAACGACTATCCTTTCCCGCGTAGTTTGAACAGCGATGAAGTTTCATTTTCGGAATATGAATTCAGGAACAGGAACGGATACAGCGAATTATGGTACAAGCAGGGAGGCGACCGGATCGTGGTGATCACCAGGAAAACGAATATCCTGCTGGAAGCCATCACCTTGTTTGCCTATCTTTTCTGCGCATTCCTGTTTCTTGTAGGATGTTTCCAGTTGACCAGCCTGCTGATGCGTTCAGGATTCCGTTGGTCAGCCTTCAGGGAACTATGGCAGCTGAATATCAGGAAACAGATATTCACTACCATCATCTTCATCAGCCTGTTCTCATTTTTCATCATTGGTGCCGCTACCATCTTCTTTTTTATCAACCGTTATAACAAGAACAACCAGGACAGGTTAAGCCGCACCATTCATGTGATCTCCAACGAGATCAATAACCGGATCGATGTAAGCCAGATGAACCAGCAGGGATTTCAACGTTTGGATTCTTCGGGGAATGACAATCTTGCCAACTCGATCGCAGACATCTCTGAGATCCACAATGTGGATGTGAACCTATATAACGGCCAAGGTTCGCTTACAGTGTCTTCCCAGCCTCTGGTATACAACAAGGGGATATTGAGCCGCATGATGGATCCTGTGGCTTTTTACAACATGAAAACATTAAGAAAGATCCAGCATGTGCAGGATGAAGAGGCGGGCACCCTGAAATACCTCAGCATTTATGTGCCTTTGAAAGATGAGAACCGGAACGTCCAGGGCTATATCAATATTCCTTATTTCACTTCAAGCAGGGACCTGAACCAGGAGATTTCCAATTTCCTGGTGACTTTACTGTCTTTGAATGCATTCATCTTCCTGATATCAGGGGTGATCTCTGTCTTTCTCACCAACCGCATCACCAGTTCGTTTTCATGGATAGGAGAGAAGATGCGGGAGATCAATCTCGGCAAACACAATGAAGAGATCACCTGGAACAGGAAAGATGAGATCGGCGGCCTGGTTGCGGAATATAACAAGATGGTGAAGAAACTGGAACAGAGTGCAGTGGATATGGCCAAGACAGAACGTGAAGGCGCCTGGCGTGAAATGGCAAGGCAGGTGGCACATGAGATCAAGAATCCATTGACACCCATGAAGCTGAGCATACAATATCTTCAAAAAGCTATTGATAACAATGCTCCCAACGTCAAGGAATTATCTTCAAGTGTTGCGAGTACGCTGATCGAGCAGATCGAACACCTCTCCAAGATCGCCTCCGAGTTCTCGCAATTTGCCAATATTGGAAACGCGCGATCTGAAATATTTGATCTGCATGAAACCATCCATTCCCTGGTATTACTTCACAGTTCACAGGATCATGCCATCATTGAATGGAAGCCCATGGCAAGGAAACTGATGATCAAGGCCGACAGAACACAGATCAACAGGTTATTGACCAACCTCCTGCAGAATGCAGTGGAAGCCATTCCTGAAGAGGTGAAAGGCCAGATCATCGTGAGCGAAGAAGTCAGGGATGAAGAAGTGATCCTGAGTGTACAAGACAATGGCTCCGGCATTCCCCAGGAAATGGAGTCGAAAATATTCTCTCCCAATTTCACCACCAAAACTTCAGGCACAGGCTTAGGACTGGCCATGTGTAAAAGCATCGTCGAGAATTCCAAAGGCAGGATATGGTTCGATACCAGGGCAGGAGAGGGAACCACCTTCCATGTTGCCCTGCCGTTAGAGGACTAATTTTTTTTCCTGGCGATGAATGACTCAAATTCAGCAAGGCTGAAACTGCTGAGGTTCTGGGCTTTGGTAAGTCCGCCTTTCTGCGCTGCAAGCACACCATACCTGTTATCGTCATATCCTTCTATGGCATGGGCATCCGGATCAATGGAAATCAGAACACCCTGGGCAATGGCCTTGCGTATGAACCGCCAGTCCATATCCAGCCTGCGTGGGTGCGCATTCAGTTCGATCACCACGTTGTGGGCTTTACAGGCTTCGATGATCTGGTCGTGATCCACGGGATAGCCCGGGCGTGAGAGCAGGAGTCTGCCAGTCATATGTCCAAGGATGGTGGTATATGGATTTTGGATCGCATTCAAAAGCCTGGACATGGCTTTGTCGCTTGTCATTTTAAGGTTGGAGTGAACTGAAGTGATCACCAGATCGAAACTGGCCAGCACGTTGTTGCTGTAATCCAGGCTGCCGTCGTTCAGGATATCACACTCAATGCTTTTGAAGATGCGGAACGGTGAAAGTTTTTTGTTGAGTTCATCGATCTGCTGATGTTGTGCCGTGATCCGTTCTTCATTGAGCCCGTTGGCATAAAATGCCGATTTACTGTGATCACTGATCACCAGGTATTCCAGTCCTTTCTTTATACAGGCGGCCGCCATTTCCTCAATGCTGTTAGAGCCATCACTCCAGGTGCTGTGGGAATGTATGATGCCGCGAATATCGGAAGGCTGGATCAGTGGGGGCATTTCTTGACTGGCCTCATCGATGATCTCCGGTTGTTCGCGAAGGCAGGCAGGAATGAAATGGATCTGGTTCCTGGAAAAATATTCTTCTTCACTGGATTCAGTGGTGATTGTGAAACGATCTTTCCATGCCAGTAAGAATTCATCGCTGCAACTGGTTTCAAAAAGTTGGCGATAGAAATCCTGCCTGTCAGTGACCAGGAAACTCAGTGCCACATGATGTTCACCCTTATAAAAATGGACAGGAGGAGCGGAGCCCGTTTTTTCCAGCTGATGGCCGGCGAGGAATGCAGTGAGTTTTTCTTCCGCAATAGTGGTTACCCAATCGATCTGCCGGATGATCTCATAC
>DATGXN010000318.1:0-2113 GCA_035298945.1 Chitinophagaceae bacterium
ATGGGCATAGATCCCGGGCTTGCAGTCAGTGGTAGGGTGGAGAAAAAATACGACTTCATTTATACAGGATCTGTGAAGGCAGACCGAAAAGTCACTGATCTGCTCAACAGGTTCATACAAAAAGATCTTTCATCCAGGACATTGTTGATCCTTAGCCGTGATTACGAATACATCGCCAATGAATACAGGAATTATTCCAACATCATATTCAAGGGGCCTGTATCAAAGCAGGAAGTTGCGAACTATCTCAGTGAATCCCGTTTCGCCATCAACTATATCCCGGACCGTGAACCCTATAACAAACAAACTTCTACGAAATTCCTGGAATACCAGCAGTTCAACCTGCCGGTGATCACTACGGACTATCCCTGGCTGCGTGCGTTTGAACATAAATACGGCGGAAAATTTTTCAAGATCGACCCCTCGCTGAAAAATCTCAACTGGGATGAACTGTCGTCTTTTCCATTCCGCTCCGGGGATCTCAGTAGTTGGAGTTGGGAAAAGCAGATCGAAGAAAGTGGAGTACTTGAATGGCTATTCAGCAAAAATATCAGGCCGGCATCTTGAACCTCTTCCACTTGAGGTCACAAATTGTGACCTCAAATCCCATTCCCTTCTTCTTTGCCATGTAAAAAGGTATTTTGCAACTGTTATGCTACCATGGTCAGACAAAATCATCGCTTACAACAAACAACTCCAATTCAGCGGTAAACTACCCAGGGGCATCAGTATCATGAATCCCTATGCTGAAAGTGCAGAGGCCTGGAAGGCCAGCGAAGCTTTTTATAGGAAATTCTATACTGATCAGGAACCCCGCAGACTGATCCTTGGGATAAACCCTGGCAGGCATGGAGCCGGAGCTACCGGAATTCCATTCACAGACCCCAAGAGGCTGACAGAAGTGGATATCCCGTGGAATGGGCCACTTTCCCACGAACCCTCATCTGTGTATGTATATGACATGATAAGCGCTTATGGAGGTCCTGAAGCCTTTTACGGGCGATATTTCATCAACTCAGTAAGTCCATTAGGTTATACCATCAGAAATAAGGCGGGGAAAGATGTCAATTTCAATTATTACGATACCCCTGCCCTTTTCAAAAAAGTGCTCCCTTTCATTCATGCAAACCTTGAACAGCTGAGATCGTTGGGGTTTGATATGGAGACAGTCTATGTACTTGGAGTAAAAAATGCCAGGTGCCTGGAGCAGATCAATGGTAAAGGAAAATACTTTGGGCGGTTAGAGGTGCTCGAACACCCAAGATACGTGATGCAATATCGGCTGAGGGCAAAAGAGGATTATATTCAGAAGTACCTTGCGGCCCTGAGCGGATATTGAAATGTTGAGAATGTAGTAAATGTAAAAAATGTAGAAAATGAAATGTGAAAATGAGATCGCTCATTCACCACATTTCATTCCCTACATTTACTACATTCAATGCAATTCCTACATTAAAAAACCCCGACAATGTCGGGGTTTTTTCTTTTAGTTATCAAACTTAAGGTCTAATCCTAATCCTCGCAATTCATGTACAAGTACATTGAACGATTCCGGTACTCCGGCGCGTGGTATATTATCTCCCTTAACGATCGCTTCGTATGTTTTAGCACGACCAATGATATCGTCTGATTTGATGGTCAGCAGTTCCTGCAGGATGTTGGCAGCACCATATGCTTCCAGTGCCCAAACCTCCATCTCACCGAACCTTTGTCCACCGAACTGTGCCTTACCACCCAGCGGCTGCTGTGTGATCAAGCTGTATGGTCCGATAGAACGTGCGTGCATCTTATCATCCACCATGTGGTGCAGTTTCAGCATGTAGATAATACCTACGGTTGCTTTCTGGTGGAAGCGCTCTCCGGTTTCACCATCATAAAGATAAGTGTGGCCAGAGCTTGGCAGTCCTGCTTTCGTGATCAGTTCCCTGATCTCCTCGTGCGTTGCACCGTCAAAGATCGGTGTGCTGAAACGAGTGCCCAGTTTCTCACCAGCCCATCCGAGGATGGTCTCGTAGATCTGACCCAGGTTCATCCTTGAAGGTACACCCAATGGGTTCAGCACGATATCAACAGGCGTTCCATCTTCCAGGAACGGCATATCTTCTGCCCTTAC
>DATGXN010000319.1:0-18811 GCA_035298945.1 Chitinophagaceae bacterium
TTTTGTCTCTTGCCATCAGAGCAACTACAGCAGCCATGTTTCCTCCCGCACTGTCGCCCATTACAATTAACTTATTGGGATCGGCTCCCAGTGATCGGGCATGTTCAAAAGCCCAGGTGGTTGCGGTATAGCAGTCTTCGCCCGGAGTGGGGAAGGGGTGTTCAGGAGCAAGACGATAATCAACTGATACTACAACTGCATTATTCTGTTTGGCCAGTCTTCTGCAGGAATTATCGTGGGTTTCCAGGTTGCCCTGAACCCATCCGCCTCCGTGGAAATAAACGATCAGGGGTTGCTCTGAATCTGCAGTGGAGCGATAGATCCGCAGAGTGATTTCATCGCCGCCGGAAACGGGTATGCTGATATCTTTTATGTCATGTAGTACCTCGTTGGCGTATTGTATGTATGACTTTACTTTATTGATCCCGGCCACCATCCTTTTCCTGGATCTTTCTGGTGTGAGTGTTGACAGTTCCACCCGGTCAATGATCTTATCGAAAAATAGCAGAGCTCTTAATTGGAGTGGGATACCCATTTGCTGGTCTTATACCAACAAGTTATAGAATAGTTCCTTAATCGAACTTCAGCTTCTTAACCATTTCATCCATCAGGGGTTCACTATAGATCCCATAAGCATTTACCAGTACGCCTTTCAGATCGTGTTTGGAAGATGAGATGGCATAAAGAATGGATTCATCGTCGGGATTGGTGGCACCTTCGAATCGAAAGGTTTTTTCGATATGGAATTCATCAGGGGAAAGACTGTATTCGCCGTTTCTGCATACCAGGTAGTTCTGTTGCAGATTGAAATCTTCCGTATAGCCCTGGGCCCGAAGTGAAGTGATGGCCTCGCTGAGTGTGTCGTAGCTTTCCATATCGGCGGTTTAGTTTTTAAAGTTAATTAACAAATGAATGTTTAACTTATAAATCATGCTACTGAAGACGTTCATAGCGGTCGCCCTGCTTACATCGGTATTTCATCATGCCGGTTCGTCAGATCTGTCTTCAGTATATATCGCAAGCACGCCCGGAGATGATCCCATAAAAATGATACTTTCTATTCCGGCGGAATCCAAAGTGGATTTTATGCGGTGGAATCTTGTGCTCAGCAGTTCAGGTGAATTCAGTTTGAAACTTTCATACGGTGAATCCAAACCCAATACCCTGGGTTTTAAGGAAGCCAATGAACGCCATTATGAAGGAAAGTATTTTGTATCCAAGAACCATCTGGATATCTATCATCTGAAAGGAAAAGGGATCAACGGTGAGCTGATGCTTGCCAGGATCAATGAGAACCTTTTCCATATCCTGACATCAGATCAACAGCTGATGGTGGGCAACGGAGGATGGAGTTATACCCTGAATGCAGAAAAACCAGTTCAGGGATCGTCTGTTCTGCGGTCATTCAGGGCATCTGAAAATGATACTGCCCGGCAAATGGTTTTTGATGGAAGAACACCGTGTAGAGAATTTGCAGTTGATCATGGCCTCGATGCTAATCCATCTTGCTTTAAAGTTAAGTGGCGTTTGATACTAAATCGTGATTCCGGCACGCTAGAGCCCACCACATATTCAACGCGAAGGATCGTATATGACCTTGCTGATAATACGGGTAAATGGGCCATTAAAAAAACGGGCAGCGATGCCGTTATCATTGAACTTAATCCAGATGAACCTGGGAGGTCCATTTCGCTGATTATGCTGGATAACAATATTCTCTATTTCCTGGATAAGAACGGCCAACCCTATACGGGCAATGCAGATTTCAGTTTTGCTCTTAACAGGAATTAGTAACTTTTCTGTTTAAAGAATCGCATGCGAAGAAGAAGGTTCATCCAGGGAGTATCTGCAGTGGCTGCAGGCTCATTTTTTTCAAAAAGCTTTGCCTTTGTTCCCCATTCGAATGGCAAGAAGAAGCCGCTGACCATTGGCTGGATCACGGATGTGCACCATGGTTATTGTTCCGATGCAGATAGAAGACTTGAGGCTTTTATTTCAAGTGCGAACCAGAGGCAACCTGAATTTATCATTCAGGGCGGCGATTTTTGTCATCCCAGTGCGGAGGCGGCAAAGTTTTTAGATATATGGAACGGGTTTAAAGGTCCGAAATATCATGTGCTCGGTAATCACGACATGGATAAAGGCAACAAAAAGCAGATCATGGATCTCTGGGGGATGGAGAAGCCTTATTACTCTTTTGATCGTGGCGATTTTCATTTTATAGTGATGGACTGCAATCATATTCTGGCCGATGGTCAATACATTGACTACGCCAATGCCAATTTTTATATTGATGGCTCGAGAAGGGACCTGGTCAATCCGGAGCAGATCGAGTGGCTCCGAGCGGATCTGCAAAATGCAAAAAAGCCATGTATCATTATTTCACACCAATCATTTGATGATGTGTGGACGGGGTATACGGTACCTAACAAGATGGAGGTGCGAAAACTGATTGATGAAGCCAATGCCGGATCGAAAAAGCCAAAAGTGATCGCATGTTTCTGCGGGCATCATCATCTTGATCATCATATGGTGATCAATGGGGTTCACTATATCCACATCAATAGTTCATCTTATTATTATGTTGGCGATGGCTTTGGTTCGGATGGTGCCAAAGCGATGTACACCGATCCCCTTTATTGTTTTGTGACCCTTGACCCAGCCGGGCTGATCACCATTGAAGGCAGGATCGGTGGTTTTGTTTCACCAACTCCGGCGGAGAAGGGATACGCCAATGCGTCACGGATAACTGCTTCGATACTGGATAAAAAGATCAAGCTCTAAGGCCCTATCTCACCACCACCTCATCTGCAAATATCCAGGCGCCCGTTCCTGCTGCATGATGCCAATACGGAGGAGTATTCATGTTATGCGCAATGATACGGATATATCGTGCCTGCAGGGTCTGAGGCGCGGTTGAAAAATTATAAATGTCGTTGATCTTGCTCTGAGGCGTCAAGGGATATGGGTTTTCAACCGTTTCCACCGTGCTGAAATTTCTACCGTCCAGGGAGGTTTGGAACACCACCCGTGTTGGATAGAATACCACGTGATTGGTCACTTGCAGGAACGAGATGGAGATGTTACTGAAAGATTGATCCTTACCCAGGTCTATGGTTGCATCCAGGGTATCAAGGAAACCCAACCAGTTGGCATAGAAGCTCCAACCTCCGAACGCGCCATCGGTAAGTGTTTGCGGATCTTCCTTTGCATATTTAACCGGCTTATTCTTCACAGTGACTTTGGCACCTTTTGCAAGATTAACTGCCCCCATGTTGGTAAGCATATTTCTGTATGCATTGACATAATCTGTTCTGGGTAAACCCATCTCATTCATCAGGTTCATTTTGTTAGCTGTCGCCGTTTGTTCAAAACGGTTAAGCCTTTTTTCTATCGCAGCTTTATCAGATAACAGGTATGGTTCTTTGTTCAGCCTGTAGTATTCCAGTGTGGCAAAATCAAGTCCTATGCGTGCCGCATGGATTCGATTGACAAGATCGGCATTGCCGCCAACTGATGTTTCCGCATCATCAAATAGTTTATTCCAGGCCACTAGTTTATCTCCGCTAAGCCAGCTGTTAAATCCCTGCGCCGGATCTCCGTAAAGGAAAAGATAGAAAGAAGGATAGGCCTGGATGGAAGCATGAAGCTCGTTTACATATTTGGCAACGGCAGGTCCCGCCGCTCCGTAAAAGGCATTGCTGAATTCATTCAGCAGATCGGAATAGGATAAAGAGGGATCCCATAATAACCTGGACATGATATAACACCTCATTTCATAGAGATCGCTGGGGTTATGGCTATGTTGTTCAAAGATCCAGTTGGCACCGTTATCAACGAAGAGGTTGATGTTTGGTTTGAGCGTTTCCATATTGGGGAATGGTGCAAGGAAATTTGTGAACTGTGTAGTGTAGTCCCAGATCTGGATAGTGGAACCCAGTGCTCCCCATTCTTTCAGGTCTTTCTCAAAGTCTTTGCATTTTTCGGATATGGGCCCGCTGCGGTCGCACTCAATGGAACATAAAGTGATCAGTGTGTTCTTCTCCGGTTTAATGGTTTTGGGGGCATGGCGGGTATATTGGTAAGCAAGTGTAGCGATGGTTTTATCCGGGAATTCCCTGGCGATTTTATTGATGAAAAGGATCATGGATGCGGCCGGTGTACCCTCTTTGGTATCGATGGCAGCACAGCGATCGCAGGTGCAATATTGTGTATTATCGTCCTGGCTGACTGAGATCACTTTGGCATTTGGGGATCTTTGGAAAAATACTTTCACTGAATCCCTGATCATGCGGTAGACGGTATCGTTACTCAGACAAACCTGCGTGGGCAGGCGTTTCCCTTTTACCAAAGCATAGAATTCGGGATTTGACTTATAGTATTGCTTTTCGGGTATAAAACGATGAAAGGTATGAACGCGTGCTTCGGGTACGAAACTGGGAAAGCCTTCAGTGGTTACGCGGCGTTTGGCAGCGAATTCGGGATTGTCGTAGAATAGCCTGGCGTGGACGGTACGGGTTGTGATCCTGGGGTTGTATGAAAAATTATCAGCCGGTGTTAAGACGATATCTGCTTTCCTGGGAACGTACTCCACTGAAGGAGAAAGGAATTTGCAGCCCAGGACTTGCTCGAGAAAGGCATAGGTTGCTTCGAGTGTTTGGTAAGGAGTAGCACCCACGATGTGCAGTCCTTTTTTATCTGATTTCCAGTTGTAGGTTTTTTTTGAAAGTTCTTTAAACGCGGGAGAAGCAGTGCCGATGAAAATGTTTCTATTTTTATTGGCTTTATTTACTATGGCCAACTGAACTCCACTGCTCTCATTGATGTATTTCTGCAATGCCAGCGCAGCCTTTGTTTCATTGGAGTCGGGATTTGCAGGAAGTATTAACTGGTAATTTGATTTACCAGTTTTAACGATCTCAACCGTTTGGGCCTGGCTCTTTAAAAAGAAAAAAAATACAATGGCGAGAAGAGAAAATAAACGTGCAAGATTTTTCATGATGTTCAGTTAACGGGTGCCAATATAATGAACTTACTGACACCACACCATGATACAGGTCAGAACTGAAGCAGGAGTCATCTCTCCCCCTTTTTTTTAGAAACATAAAGACGGACTTCTCTTTTTGGCCTTTAATTTTTATTTTGGTTCCACTTCATGAAAACGCTGAACCTCTTATTTTTCTTTTTATTGAAAACCATTTTTTTATGGGCGCAGCATCCAGGGCCGCTCAAAATGAAAAAGACAAGGTTTTCAGTATGTGACTCTATCAGTTTCGAATGGGATGGCCATGGTATCGGCAAAGCCTACAAATTGGGAACCCTGCATGTATGGATCGAGGATCTGGAAACCAACAGGAGATGGAAATACAGGTATCCCATTGTCAATGGAATAGCTGAAGGCACCCTTGAAATTTCGAAATTGATAGATTCGGGAACCTATGCCTTTACATTCATGGGTTCGGATATGTTTATGGATCTGAAAGGACAGGTGAAAAATATCCGGTACAAAACCAGCTTCAATTATAAGACTGGAAAGCAAGACACGGTCATTAGCTATGAAAAGCCAGGGAAAGTGGGAGAGGATATCAGGTATATGCTGATGAGTAAAAAGGGGATCTTAATGAATGATGTACTTAAGGTGGGTACTAATGGCGATTTCAATCTTCCGCCTGTGATCTTTGGCGATACGGCCAATTTGATCTTTGATATTGGTAAGGGCAAGAACAGATATTGGGTACAGCTTGAAGCACCACTAGACTCATCGTTCACGCCGTTTTACACTGAAACCGTATTTGTCAGTATCGGGCAAGACAGTATATTTTCTGAATGGGCGGATACTACAGCCTATAAATTCGGTTTTGTTGATCCCTATCCGATGTATAAGTCCCTGCAGGAGGTAACAGTGCGGGGATTGACAAAGGCGCAGCGTTATGAAAAAGATCACGTTTCACCTATGTTCAGGCGGGGTATTGATGGGAAAACTTTTGATGGAATAGAGAGTGATGATATTGCCAGGAGTCCGGACCTGTTTACGTTTTTGCAATCTAAAGTGGCAGGTTTACAGGTTATTAATAATGGCGCCTATCGTTCATTCAAGTGGCGTAATGAACCGGTGCAGATCTTTATCGATGAGATGCCATGGACGGACATAGGGACAAACACCATTCCAACGTCTGAGATCGCTATGATCAAGGTGTATAATCCCCCGGCCTTGCTGACAGCCTTTAATTCGGGTGGAGCAGTGGCGATCTACACAAAAAAAGGCAGTCAGGACGGGCTGGCCAGATCCAGGTTCAGTTTTGAGGTGATCGGGTATACCCAGGGAGAGCAGGAATGGTGGTAATTTTTTTTGAAAATAAAATTCACTGAAACGACATGAGCAGGTATTGAAAGTAAATGAAAAACTGGTTGATGCTTTTATGACACAATGAAGATCATTTCTTTCGCTTCCTGTTATTGACCACAGTAGAGCTTTTCTCCATTTCAATTACCAGCTGACCTATGGTTTTATCTTCAAACATCGAGATCAGCTGTGCTTTGATGGATTTGTATTTTGCGTGTAATGGGCATGGCCTGACCTCAGAACATTCGGATAGCCCAATGACGCATTTGACCAGTTTTCTATCTTCATCCATAGCCTGTAGAATCGACCTGACCGGCTTTTGCAATTGCTTGTCGGTTATAAAAAAACCACCACTTGGCCCCCTGGTTGAACTGATGAGCCCACCTTCCCCGGTTAGGAGTTGTAATATTTTTGCAGTGAATGATCTTGGAGAATCAATGGCCTCGGCGATCTCCCCAAGGCTCAGTTTTTTTTCTTCTGAACTGTTGGCTGCGATATGCATCACTGCACGCAAAGCGTACTCTGTTGTTTTTGAGAACATGGTTGACTTAAAATAGAAGTCTAAAGTAAGTCGTTTGAACTAATTGCGATCAACCGTTCTTCAGTGGCTATTGGCGCGCTAAAATTATAACAGGTTGCAGAATTTTTTTCCTGCAACCTGCCACCTGTAACCTGCCACCTGTAATTACTTGGCCGGCGCAGTGATGTTCTCCAGTTTCCAGATTTCTGTCTTGACCATTTTACGTGCTGCTCCTGTTTGAGCACCGACTTTAGCCATATCGCCTTTGGGAAATACTTTTTTGTAGGCTTCAGTATAATTTGAATTCATCATTTTATCCCAGTTGGAAAATCCGTTGGCGGTAACATAGTTAAATGGCCTTGCATCGGAATAGGGATAAGGAGTTCCCCATAGGCTCCAGGTAGTGATCTCTCCTTTTGTAATTCTTTCTTTGTGCACTGGTTTATATACATCTTTTTCCAAAGCAATGTATTCGGCATCTTTCCCATCGGGAACCTTCATGTAATTGATCTCGTAGTATTTGGCGGACCCATCGTTTGGTAAACCGTCAAGCATCTGGGTGATCAGTGTGCTTTCGATCACACGTACCTGGCCATATTTATCCAGTGTTTCCTGGATCGCTTTGTCGGAGGCACCCGGCATCAGTTTTTTCATGAATTCCTGGGGGCTGGTTTTTGGTTCCATGAAACCACTGACCGTATTAGACATGGATACACCAACGAAATTATACCCGTCTTCAGCATTGGTAGACATATTTACTGAGTACAGCGCCCATGACAGGATCTCGCCATTGTTCACTCGTTCCTGGAACATTTTTGAGCCATAATTTTTAATTAGATCGAGATAGTCTCCACCTTTCCCACGGTCAGCCTTAATATAGGTAACCAGGGCATAGACGGGTTTGTCTTGTGCAATCACAGTGAGTTGGAGAATTAAAACGAGGATAAAGCCTGAGGCAACGCGCCCCAGCATTTTAAGGGAAATCATACGTTAACAGTTTTGGTTTGAGAATTAGGAATACCTGTATAAGGTAGGTCTTGTGCCTGCTCTATGGAATCACCAATTGTGGTGGTACCTAAAGTGGGTATATATCTCTTGCCAGAATATTGACAGGTCCTACCATTCCGGCCGGTTTCAGTTTAGAGTCTGCCCGGTAATAGTACCATAGCAGAAAGGCTTTTCTTCCTTTGGAAGGCCGTGGTTGTTTATTGATGAACCAATCGGGGAAAGCCTTCATAGCACGACCGAAATTATCCCGATCAGCACCCCATTCAAAATCTGCAGGTTGTTTTTCGTCTCCAATTAAACGATTCGCCCAGTTGGTAGTGACAGAGATCTCGATTTCGTTCTTTCCTTTTTTCAGCGCGCTGGAAATATCCATTTGATAGGGAGGATACCAATCCACGCCCAGGTCCTTACCGTTAAGCCTGACCGAAACGATATCGTTCAATGTTCCCATATCAAGCAGATATTTTTTGTGCTCTTCAATAACTCCAAATTCAAAAGCTGATGAATAAACAGCAGTTCCAGCAAAATACCTGACACGATCTTCAGCGTGCTGACTGAAATCGGTCAATGAACTGAACTCGATGGTAAATGGGTCTTCCAGTTTTGGATTGAATTTAACTTGCCAGGGCCCAGCCAGAGGTTGTGTGGAAGGCGCTGCCAGGCTTTCGGATCTTTGTTCACCATTTGAGTAGAATATAGTGGTAGAGCCAGCTCCGGAAGAGCTGATGCCCATACTGTCGATGTCAACATTTCCTGTTATAGAAACGGGGTGTTTAGCTCCATTATATTTCTTCCTGAATACAATAAACATGGATTGATGATCTTCGAGCTCAAGCCATGCAGTTGTTCTGCCATTTTTTTCCTGCCATACAGGTGCATTGGTGATGGAGCCGTCTTCTGCATTCCATATCTCGGGTTGCATGCCGGTTTTGCGGAATGATATATTCAATCGTTGGGGTTTGCCGTACATGTTCGCAATGAAATATACATCGCCTTCTTTGCCAACACGGTGAAGCGTTTTGATATACTGTGCAGAATCGGCTGATTCAATAATCACGTCCGGCATGATGTTGAACGCAGTCAGCGCTTCGGGTACAGTGCGGTAAATATTCTTCCCATTCCAGATCTGGTTCGCCAGTTTTTTGATCTCCTCATCAGAGGCTGGATAATTTTTCAGACTATAGGAATACAACGGCCTGGGTCCAACCAGGGAAGCTCCGGCATCAACCAGTATCTTCAGTTTATTCAGCACTTCGGGAAGTATCCTGTTTGTATCCGGCAATACCATAAATGGATAGGTCCTTCCTGAAGCAATCAGAATTTGTCCATTTACCACGTTGATCTTCTGCCTGAGAAAATCCTGTATGGATATGATATCCGATTCGTCTTTATCCTGTTTCTCCAGGCAGAGATAATCTGCAGTTTGTTCTCCGTATTGCAGCATCACCTGGCTGCGGTTGAGGTATTGGAAGAATGCTTTTCCGGGTTCAGCCCAGGTCTGGTGCCGGCCAAAATGCGTACCCCACCAACCCATGCTCATGCCAGGCTGATAGTTATCCTCAAAAGGCTGGTGAACCCAGGTATGGAGTATTAACCGGTTGATACCTGATGCGAATGCCCAGGTGGCAGTAGGTTTCAGAAAAGCCGGATCTTCCGTGTATTGGCTGTTTTCGGGCCATCCAGTAAATGCTTCTGCCCCTATGATAGTTTTCCCGGCGGTTCGGCCTGCTGCCGGAACATGAGTAAGCATGCCCACTTTATGGGTCCAGAATTCGCCCATGGGAAGATCGGCCAGTGCGGCTCCCTGGTATACATTGAAAGGTCCCCAATAGGGTTCGAATTGAAGATCAAGTTTATTCTCTTTCATCATCTTCTTACCAATTTCCCATCCGTTTTCAAAGAATAGCTGGTTCACCACATCATTGAAATCGTAATTGAACCTTGCGGTTTCTTCTTTGCTGTTGATGAAGATGTCTTTTTCGAAACTCAGGATCCAGGGTACGGGGTCATAGCCTTTACGTTTTTTAAATTCTTCGCGGAATGCCGGCGTCCAGTTCTGCATATCGGCTTCATAACTGTCGATCAGCAGGTGTTTGAAACTGTTTCCCAGTTGATCGCCCAGCTTTTCTTTCAAAGGATCGAGAACGGTTTTCCAGTGAAATGTATTTTGTTCGGCGCTCATCTTATCCACTTCCAGTGATTTACCGATGATATCGTCTGGCAGCGGATGAGGATTGGCCATGGTAGGTGCATGACCTATGCGATAGATGATCCAATTGCCTTTGGGCAATTTGTATTTGACCCTGCCCTGGGGATCAAGAAATGCAGTGAGGTTCAGAATATTTTTAGTTGTCAGGTTGGAAGAGGCAGGAATGGCGAGAACAGCCACGTCTTTATAGAACTGTGCCCGTTGTTTGGTGGATCCCCAGCCCTCAAAAACGGGCAGGATGGGTTTTGGCAGCAGCAGATCAGGTTTACCGCCCTTGCTTTCGGTTTTTGACCAGACCAGTTTCTGCATAGCGCGTTCTTCGGTTACCCACGGTCCTCCTGTGGTTGAATAACCAGCGGTATTGTGAAGGCCAATTTCCAGGCCAAGTCGTTTGGCTTCATTGGCAGCGTGTTTTATGGCTTCCCAGTAGGCATCGCTGCGGTAAGTCTGGTTTGGCCAGGGATTATTCAGGATGGGGAAATGGGACTCCTGTACTGCTGAAGCGATGTTAAAGATGGTAGCTCCGCCGATGCCCATGTTGCGCATGGCTTCCAGATCTTTCGTGATGCCTTCTTTGGAAAAATTGGAACCCATCCAATGCCACCAGACATAGGGCCGGGATTTCACGGGTGGGTCCAGGAACATAGATTCGAGGCCGCTAACCTGCTGGCCCCGGACAGCGACGAAGCCTAGCACGATGAATAAAAAAATCAGAGGGCTTTTTTTATGATGGAACTCGGGAAATTGAAACATTTTATGAAAATCGGGGTTGGACTCAACTTACTAAAAAGGCCTCGAAATGCAGAATTTCAGATGACCAAAACTATTTAACGGTCACATTCTTGCAGCATTCTGCAAATTGAAACCCTTGCCAGTATTGGCCTCTGGCAGGCTATATAGTATTCTCTGTTCAGGCAGCTGATAATTATCATTACCGGGCAGTGCTGATATATTTAACTTTCCGCTAATAAGAGAACAGTTGGGGAGCATGAATGCTGATCCCAAGGGAATTCTTTTCAATTTTTATCTATGAACGCCATACCCATAGCTGTTTTCAAACCATTGTACAAGTGGGTGCTGATTATTGCCATTGCAATTTTTGGTTCCCGGAATTTGCACGCACAGGGCAGCCTTAAGAAATGGCATTACAAGGTGGAGCCTTACCTCATGTTCCCCAATATGAGTGGGCAAACTGGCGTGGCAGGATTGCCACTGGCCGACGTAGATGCTTCTGCCTCTGATATTTTTTCAAAGTTGCAGATGGGCTTCATGTTGAATCTTGATGCAGGTATTGGAACATGGGCCCTCAACTCTGATTTTCTTTACATGAACCTGGAGCAGGATCTCAAGGCTTCTACATTGATCAACGGTGGGAGTGTAACAGCAAAACAGGTGGGTTGGGAGCTGGCCGGGTTGCGAAGAGTAGCCCCATGGCTGGAATTTGGAGTGGGCGCATTGCTGAATTCAATAGAGACAGAGATGAAGGTTGATCAAAAACAGGTCGGAGGCGGTTCACTGACCAGATCGGGGAAACAAGGCAAAACATGGTTGGATCCCATGTTGATCGCGAGAATGAAAACTCATGGAGATAAAAAATGGTATGGCCAGCTACGTGGCGAAATAGGGGGATTTGGTCTGGGGTCAACTTTTGCCTGGCAGATACAGGGTATTGCCGGTTATCGGTTCTCAAGGTTATTCGACATGAGTCTTGGTTACAGGGCCATTAGTCTTGATTATAAAAGTGGGGATGGGGCGAAAGCTTTTATATATGATGTGACCACATCCGGACCAATGATACGGTTCGGATTCAATTTTTAATCAGAGTTTATCTTGTTGTTTCAAGAACATTTTATCACAAAAGCATAGCCGTGTTCAAGAATATCTTAGTCATTCGATACCTTTTTTTGATAGTTGTTATTTTCACATTTATCAATTCCATATTCTTTATGGTTGGTGGAATTTTGGAATGTCAACGATGCGCATGTTCCTTCATGGCTCAAGATCGATGATTTCAAAGAGTTGAAAGTGCTGCTTTGGGAAACCATTTTAGTGACGCTGGTTGTTTTTACCCTGACCAAAGTTGCCTCCGCCAAAGAAGTTCTGACCTGGGATGCCATGATCCTTCCGGGTGTTATCCTGGCATTGACGGGAAGTCTATTCCTGATGAGGAAGTCATAGTTTTAGGTTGTAGGTTCCTCCTATTGACAATCATTCTGTCCAACCCTGAGAAAGGTCATTTTCCACAGATGGCCGCATGGCTACCTTGGTACGTTATTTTACAGTAGTTTCAATGCCAATGACTGCTATATTTTACTTTTGCATATTGCCTTCTTCCCCACACGATAAATCTCTTTTTTATGCCAGCTAAAACATTTAAGGCCAGTGCCAATGAATTTGAATTACTGTTCACCCAGGAGGATATAGATAAGGCTGACGTGATCAGGACAGGCGAGGGTGAATTCAATATCATCCGAAACGGAAGGTCTGTGAATGTGAAGTTGCTGGAATCAGATGAAGCAGGCAAGAAACTGAAGGCGGAAGTAGATGGCGAGTTTTATACTATCGTGATCAAAGATCAACTGGATCAGACATTGGATAGTATGGGATTCAATAATGTAGCTGCCAGGCATGTCAGGGAGATCAAGGCTCCTATGCCGGGCCTGGTGCTGGAAGTGTCCGTGGAAGTGGGCCAGGAAGTTGTAGAAGGAGATCGCATTCTTATTCTTGAAGCAATGAAAATGGAGAATTCAATTTGTATCCATGCGAATGCCAGGATCAAGAAAGTACTTGTCCAGAAAGGACAACCGGTAGATAAGAATCAGGTGTTGGTAGAACTTGAATAGAGAGTCAGAGAGTCTGAGAGGCAGAATTATTTTAATCTTTTTTCGATGAAGAAAATATTAGTTGCTAACAGGGGTGAGATCGCGCTGAGGATCATGAGAACCATACGTAAAATGGGTATCAGATCGGTCGCCGTTTATTCTGAAGCCGACAGGCATTCACCGCATGTGCGTTATGCAGATGAAGCAGTATGCCTGGGTGCACCACCTTCCGGCCAGAGCTATCTCAACGGCGATAAGATCATTGCTGTGTGCAAAGAACTGGGAGTTGATGGCATACATCCGGGTTATGGATTTCTTTCCGAGAATGCTGACTTCGCCCAGAAAGTTCAGGATGCGGGTATCACCTTCATCGGTCCCAGTCCTGGCGCCATGCGCATCATGGGTTCCAAGCTCGCTGCCAAAGACTCGGTGAAGAAATATAATGTACCGATGGTCCCCGGTATTGATTCTGCGATCACTGATGTGAACCTGGCGAAACAGATCGCAGATAAGATCGGGTATCCTATTCTTATTAAAGCATCTGCCGGCGGCGGCGGTAAGGGTATGCGTGTGGTGGAGGCTCCGGAGTTCATGGAGGAGTCTATGGCCCGGGCCATATCAGAGGCAACATCTTCATTTGGGGACGGATCGGTATTTATAGAGAAATATGTCACCAGTCCCCGACATATTGAAGTGCAGATCATCGCAGATAATTATGGGAATGTGATCCATGGATTTGAACGCGAATGTTCCATCCAGCGCCGTCACCAGAAGGTGGTGGAGGAATCGCCCTCGGCCATTATCACACCTGAACTGAGGAAGCAGATCGGAGAGGCTGCTGTGATGGTGGCAAAGAGTTGCAATTATACCAGCATGGGCACCGTGGAATTTCTGATGGATGATAAGCTGAATTTTTATTTCCTGGAAATGAATACACGCCTGCAGGTGGAGCATCCTGTTACAGAAATGATCACAGGTCTTGACCTGGTGGAATGGCAGATCAGGATAGCCAGGGGAGAAAAGCTCGACATTAAACAGGAAGATCTGCATATTGACGGCCATGCCATTGAGCTCAGGGTATATGCCGAAGATCCATTCACAAATTTCACTCCTTCCATTGGAACATTGACCCGGTATGAGAAGCCTGCTGGCGAAGGTGTCAGATGCGATGATGGATATGAGCAAGGCATGAGTATTCCGATCTATTATGATCCCATGATCGCCAAGCTGATCGTTCATGCCCCTACAAGGATCGAGGCCATTCAGAAAATGATCAAAGCGATCAGGGATTACAAGATCGAAGGCGTAATTACAACATTGCCTTTTGGTGCATTTGTTATGGAGCACGATGCATTTGTGTCAGGCATGTTCGATACGCATTTTGTAAAAAACCATTATACGCCTGAGAAGATCAAAGACAAACAAAAAGCGAATGCGGAAGCTGCGGCGTTGGTAGCATTGAAATTCTGGCAGGATCAGCAAAAAATTCTTTCGCCGGTTCAGCACAGAACTACCAGCTGGAAGAGAAGATTAGCTCATTAACAATTAGCCAAATCTTAAAGATCGATCATGAAAAGTAAAATTGAAATACTAAGGGATAAAATAGAATTGGGCAAGCAGGGCGGCGGACCTAAGCGTATTGAAGCGCAACATAAGAAGGGTAAGCTCACTGCCAGGGAACGTGTTGAGTTGTTGATGGACCCGGGCTCTTTCGAAGAGATAGGGGCGCTGGTTACACACCGTACCATTGAGTTTGGCATGGCTGATCAGCAGTTTTACGGAGACGGGGTGATCACCGGATATGGCACAGTGAACGGCAGGCTGACCTATGTATTTGCGCAAGACTTTACGGTATTTGGAGGGGCCCTTTCTGAAACGCATGCCGAGAAGATCTGTAAGATCATGGACATGGCGATGAAAAACGGTGCGCCTATGGTGGGCTTAAACGATAGTGGTGGTGCGCGTATACAGGAAGGAGTAAGATCATTGGGGGGCTACGCCGATATTTTCTATCGGAATGTGCAATCTTCTGGTGTGATCCCGCAGATCTCTGCAGTGATGGGGCCTTGTGCCGGCGGAGCGGTTTATTCGCCTGCCATGACAGATTTTACCATAATGGTGGAAGGAACGAGTTATATGTTTGTTACCGGGCCTAACGTAGTGAAAACAGTAACTAACGAAGAAGTGAGTTTTGAAGAACTCGGTGGTGCTTCCACGCACTCCACTAAATCAGGTGTGACTCATCTCACTGCAGTGAATGATGCGGATTGTATCAACCAGGTGAAAAAGCTGCTGAGCTATATGCCCCAGAATTGTGAGGATGTTCTGCCTAAGCTTCATTATGAATTCAGTGACGAGATCCGGGAAGAATTGGAAACTATTGTTCCGGAAAGTGCTGCTGTGCCCTATGATATCCGCGAAGTGATCATAGGCATCTGCGACAGGGAGAGTTTTTATGAGGTGCATAAAGATTTCGCCGAAAATATCGTAGTAGGCTTTGCACGATTGGCGGGCAGAAGTATCGGTATTGTTGCCAACCAGCCTATGAGCCTGGCCGGGGTACTGGATATCCATAGTTCTGTCAAGGGTGCACGATTCACAAGATTCTGCGACTGCTTCAATATTCCCCTGCTGGTGCTGGTGGATGTTCCGGGTTTTTTGCCGGGAACTGACCAGGAGTGGAACGGCATTATCACCAACGGTGCCAAATTATTATATGCATTAAGTGAAGCCACGGTGCCCAGGGTAACTGTGATCACCCGTAAAGCTTATGGAGGGGCCTATGATGTGATGAACTCCAAGCATATTGGCGCTGATATGAACTATGCCTGGCCATCCGCGGAGATCGCTGTGATGGGCGCAAAAGGTGCCTCGGAGATCATCTTCAAAAAAGAAATTTCAGAAGCAGCGGATCCTGCTGCCAAATTGGTCGAGAAAGAAAAAGAATATGCTGAATTGTTTGCCAATCCGTATATGGCCGCGGAACGCGGATTCATAGACGAAGTGATCGAACCCAGGGATACACGCAGAAAACTGATCAAAGCTTTTGCCATGCTGGAAAACAAAGTACAGAAAAGACCGAGGCGCAAGCACGGTAACATTCCGCTTTAATATGGACAGGGCATTCTGCCTCAACCCCTTATCCCCTTATTATGACCATCATTCAATAGTATTTATATTTATGGATATATAAATATTGAATGGGAAAGAAAAAGGTCTTAAAGGGGCAGAAAAAACTGGCAGAAACAGCGATGCCGGAACCTGCAAGACAGCCGGAAGCAGCAGCTTCAATTAACCTCACATATTTGAAAATAGCGCTTGTTGCCATATGCATTTTGCTTTATGGCAACACAGTTTACAATGAATACTGCCTTGACGACGCGATCGTGATCACTAAAAACAGTGTTACGCAAAGAGGGTTCGCCGGGATACCTGATCATCTGACCCACGATTATGTTTATGGCTTTTTCAACAGGCCATTTAACAGTGCACTTTCTCCATGGAGACCTTTGTCTTTGATAACATTTTCAGTGGAAGTAGGGCTTTTTGGCATGGATAAGCCCTGGATCGGGCACCTGGTCAATGTGTTGCTTTATGCACTTACTGTTGTGTTGTTATTTTCTTTTCTCTCGAAATACCTGTTCAGGGATATATTAATTGCATTTATTACAGCTTTCCTTTTTGCTATTCATCCCATTCATACGGAAGTAGTGGCGAATATAAAAAGCAGGGATGAGATCCTGGCCCTCCTGTTTTTAGTGTTAACCATGCAAAAACTGTGGAAGCACATGGAGTATGGTCGTAAATCGGATCTGTATACAGGTATCATATTCTATTTTCTTGCCTTACTCTCCAAGGAGAATGCGATAACCTTTGTGGCAGGCATTCCCGTTGCTATGTATTTTTTCACCAGTGCTGACCGGGCGAAAATATTGAAATATGGATTGGCGCTGCTTGGAGCGGTAGTTTTATTCTTTGTGATCAGGACCTCAATAGTCCCCCTGAATCCCGAAGCAGTGGAAAAGGAACATATCCTCAGTCACCCTTATGCCTATGCGCAGGGGAGCGAAGCTTTCTTTACGAAGATCTATTTGCTTTTATACTACATTAAGCTGTTGTTCATCCCCTATCCACTGGTTTATGATTATTCGTATAATGCAATCCCTTTTGTAAATGCTGACAATATCATGGTGTGGGTTTCAGTGCTCGTTCATTTGGGCTTGCTGGTATATGCTCTCATGAATTTCCGGAACAAAGGTGTATTGGCCTTTTGTATCCTTATGTATTTCATCAGCTTTTCCCTTTCATCGAATATTATTCTGCCTATAGCTGTTATTATCGGGGAGAGGCTCTTATATACACCCTCGCTTTTCTTTTGTATAGGATTGGCTTATGGGGTAAAAAAACTTGGTGATCTTTTGTTAGAAAAGAAAAAATTCAACCCTGTAATAACGGCAGCTTCTATCCTTCTGCCGGTATTTATTTTGTCATCTGTTATTGTGATAGCAAGAAACAGGGATTGGAAGAACAACGACAGTCTGAATCTGTCAGCGCTTAAACATGTCCCTGAAAGTTATAAAGTCAATGACGGTGTCGCATTCTATTATATGAATAAGGCGAAGGACAGTACGCTTACAAAAGCTGAACAGGATAGCATGAACAGGCAGGCCATATATTACTATGAACGGGCGATCAAACTGGTCCCTGATCTCCAGGTGGGGCTCATAAATATCGGGCTTTGCTATTACAAGGTTGGGGATGTTCCCTCAGCAGAACAAAAATGGCTGAAACTTAAAGAGGTCAATCCCGGCTACTCTGGCATGAAACAGATCAATGACGACCTGGCGCATTACTATGTGTACAAAGGGATTGGCCAGCTGGATAGAAAAGTATATGACTCAGCGGAGATCAGTTTAACTAAGGGTAGAGAATATGCAGCCAACAATGATTCACTTGGCTTTCTGGCCTGGTACAATTCCGCATTGATGTATAACTCAACAAAAAAATATTCCGAAGCGGTTGGAGCACTTGAAGTTGTTTTGAAAATGAGGCCGAATTTCCAACCGGCCAGGGAAGGATATAAAGCACTTACGGGAAAGGAATGGCATTAGATCGCGGAGTTATTCTGTTATGTACTTTGTTTAATCTTTATCGCTGGTATTCCCTTTTTTCTTCTTTAGAAAATTATAGAAGCCTTCCTGCACACAATAAAGCTCCGGTTTTTCTGGCCATGGCTGGGTTCTGAGATCTTCATTGAGCCATTGCGTTTTAACAGCTGGCGTGAATTGAATATTCAGATAATCGATCACTTCTTTTTTGATGTTTTCATCCAGGATAGGAAATACAACCTCCACGCGGTGATGCAGGTTCCGGTACATCCAGTCGGCAGAACCCAGGAAGATGAGTTGTTCGCCGCTATGGTGGAATTCAAAAACACGACTGTGCTCCAGGTAACGGCCAACTACCCTGTAAAGCCTGATATTCTCGCTAAGCCCTTTAATTCCAGGTTTCAGGCAACAGATGCTTCTCACCATCAGGTTTACGGTTACGCCAGCCCGTGAGGCATCGTACAGTTTATTGATCAGCGTTCTTTCTTCCAGGTTATTCACTTTGATCGTGATCCCGCTTGGCCTCCCTGCCCTGGCTTCTTCGATCTCGTGATCGATGAGCGCAATGAATTTTTCTGCACTGCCGAACTGGCTTACGAGTAAATGATTGAAGGGCGGCGGCTGGATGCGATGGAACAGGTATTTAAAAACAGATTCCAGCTCATCGCACAGGCGGGTGTCGCAGGTCAACAGGCCCATATCGGAATAAATGCCCGCAGTTTTTTCGTTGAAATTGCCGGTGCCGAAGAAGCCGTATTTTTTATATATGCCTTTCTCCCGCCTGATGATCAATGCGGCCTT